>CANHNQ010000016.1 GCA_947462095.1 Gemmatimonadota bacterium | reverse complement strand
GAGCCTTGAATATCGATGGACCCGTAGGACCGATTTGCACGCAAATCGCTGGCATCTAGAGCGCTTGGGCCACACCCGTTCCCATCCCGAACCCGGTCGTTAAGCCAAGCAGCGCCGATGGTACTCCGGTCGAGAGACCGCGGGAGAGTAGGCCGATGCCGGCACCTTGTGAAGCCCCCGTCACCGATCCGTCAGGATTCCGGTGGCGGGGGCTTCTGTGTATCGCTACCTCGCCATTTCCACACGCAACTCGTCTCCAATGCTGACCACCGCCGACAGCACCATCTCCATGTCTTCGTCGGTCGCGCGGTGATTCACGTGGGCCAGGCGCAGCGCGAACCGGCCATCGAGACGCGTGCTCGACGGTAGTGCAATCCCGCGCTCCTGTAGGCGCAGCAGCAACTCCTCGTTTAACGCATCCAATGCCGCCTCGCTGAATGCCTCGGTCCGGTATCGAAAGCACACAATATTGAGCGGCGCCGGCGCGAGAAGCTCGAGCGACGCGTGGGCGGCAACGGCGTCCGCGAAGTGGCGCGCTTGCCGCACGTTCTGCTCGATGATGCGCCCCAACTTCGCGATACCGTCGGCCTGCAGCTGCATCCACACCTTCAGCGCTTTGAATCCGCGCGTCAGGTCCAAGCCGCGGTCTGCGAAGAAGGCGCCGCCAGCATTCACGCCACGGTTGGTTGCCGCGAAATACGCCGCCGGCGCACGGAACGTCTCGTGGTTGATGGCGGCATCGCGAACGAGGACGCACGCGCATTCGAAGGGCATCGCGCCCCACTTATGCAGGTCGAAGGCGATCGAGTCGGCTTCTTCCATACCGGCAACCTGATCGCGGAGGGCTGGCGCGAGTGCGGCCAAGGCGCCGAAGGCGCCATCAACGTGAAACCAGAGCGATTCCTCACGGCAGACCTGCGCGATTCCGTGAAGATCATCCGTTGCGCCCGTATTCACCGTGCCCGCGGTCCCCATCACGCAGAAGGGGTCCAAGCCGTTCTCCCGATCGAGTTCGATCATGTGGCGGAGTGCGACAAGGTCCATCTGGAATGCGGCATCGACCGGGACACGACGAAACGCCCGATGGCCAAGGCCGAGCCATTCGGCTGCCTTCCGTGCCCATCCATGGGTTTCCGCGGAACCATAGAAGACTAACGGCTTCGCGGGAGTCCCGTCGGGCCACGGCTGGAGCCCATCCTCTCGCACGTTACCGCCACGGGCCCGAACCGCGGCGAATCTGGCAACGCCGAGCGCATGGGTATTGGCGGCACTTCCTCCGGTCACGAGGAGGCCACCTGCCCCCGGTATACCCATCAGTGCTGCGAACCAGTCGATCACTTGTCGCTCGACCATGGCAGGGGCCTGGTTGAATCCTGCGAGGTGTGGATTCATCCCGGCGGCGAGCATTTCGGAGAGCATCGCCAGCGGCGTGCCCTGACCCTGCACCCAACCGAAAAAGCGGGGATGCCAGTTGCCAATGCCATAGGGCAGGATGTGTGTCCGAAAGTAGGCGTAGGCGGCGTCTGCGCCGATGCCCGCGATGGGAGCCGATTGGTCGAATAGACGTCGTTCGGCCTCCGGCATCTCCTGCCACGCCGGGCGATGCGTCAGTGAGGACTGGACATCGAGCATGTCATCGAGCATGCGGTGACCCAGTTCGCGCAGGGCCGCCCATGCCTCCGGGGTCGCGGGATCGAACGACTCGGTGCCGCTGTTCGGCGCAGGCGCGGGGACATGCCGGGAGTTGGTCATTCGGAAAAATGTGTATGCGGGCGGTACCGCGATACCGTCGCGCACACGTGCGAGCGGCATTCTCTAGGAGATGCCCCCGCGCCCATTCTTCTGGAGTGAATCTGTGACGGTCCCGACTAGCCAGTCTCCGCCTGCTGCCCTTAAGATCAAAGAGATACCGAGCGTCGATCGGCCGCGAGAGCGGCTGCGGAGTCTCGGTGCGCAGGCGTTGAGTACCACCGAGTTGATCGCCACGGTGCTCGGCTCCGGGGGGAGAGGGGCATCGGCGCTGGCCTGTGCGCAACTCGTCCTCGAACAGTCCGGTGGGTCGCTCGGTCGGCTCGGGTCACTGCCGCTGGCGGCTCTGACTCGCGTTCGTGGGGTAGGACGAGCGAGGGCAACCGCGGTGCATGCCGCGCTCGAACTCGGTCGGCGTCTGGCCGCGGAGGTGCGTGAAGTTGGAGTGCCACTGCGTGGTCCCCGCGACGTGGCGGCGGTCTTTGCGCCTCGGCTGCAGGATGCGCCGGTCGAAGAGTTCCATGTGGCGATCCTCGACGCCCAGCACCGTCTCGAACGCGACGTGTTGATCACCCGGGGATTGCTGAATTCGTCGCTGGTCCATCCGCGGGAGGTATTTCGTGAGGCTATCGCCGAGCGCGCTGCCGCCGTCATTCTGGTGCATAATCATCCCAGTGGTGATCCAACGCCGTCGGCGGAAGACCGCATGGTGACAGAACAGTTGGTGGCGGCCGGGCGCTTGCTGGATATCCCGGTTCACGACCACATCATCGTGGGACGTGGGCGGTACGTGAGCTTTGCGGAGGCTGGTCTGCTGTGACAACGATTGCGCTCCACGAGATGATTCCCGGGTTCGGGCCGAGTGCCGATATCTCGTATGATCGGCTCGACCACGACCTGCTCGTGCGCGCCTATCGGTTCTCAGACGTTGCACATGCCGGGCAGGTTCGCCACTCCGGAGAGCCGTATGTGTCGCATTGTGTCGAAGTGGCGCGGATCCTGGCCGACTTACAGCTCGATACCACCACGGTCGCCAGCGGCCTCCTCCACGACATTGTGGAGGACACCGACATTACGATCGAGGATGTCGCGCGCGAGTTCGGCACGGAGATCGCGCAGATCGTCGATGGCCTGACGAAGATCGCGAATCTGCCGCTGTCATCGCGCGAAGAGCGGCAGGTGGAGAACTACCGTAAGCTCCTGCTGTCGATCGCCAAGGATGCCCGCGTCATCCTGATCAAGCTGGCCGACCGCCTGCACAACATGCGGACGCTCGACTACCTCGCCCCGGAGAAGCGTCGCCGGATCGCGCAGGAAACCCGCGATTTGTACGCCCCGCTGGCCCATCGCTTCGGGATGGCCAAGGTACGATGGGAGCTTGAGGATCTGGCGTTCAAGCATCTTGAACCCGACGCCTACAAGTCGCTTGCCAAGCTCGTGGCAGCGAAGCGCACGGAGCGTGAGGAGTTGATTGCGCAGATGCGTGAACCGTTGGTGAAGCGCCTCGGGTCAGCCGGTATCGCCAACGTGGAAGTCACCGGCCGACCCAAGCACCTGTGGTCGATCTACAAGAAGATGCAGCAGCGCGACCGCCCATACGAGGACATCTACGACCTGCTGGCCATTCGCGTGATCGTGCCGAATGTGCTCGAGTGCTACCACGCATTGGGCGTCATCCACGACGGCTGGACGCCGGTGCAGGAGCGCATCAAGGACTACATCGCGCAGCCGAAGTCCAATGGCTATCAGTCGCTGCATACGACGGTGTTCGGTCCCGGACGGCAATTGTTCGAGATTCAGATCCGCACGCGCGACATGCACCGCACGGCGGATTTCGGCATCGCGGCCCACTGGTTATACAAAGAGTCGTCGCGCAGCGCCGATGAGCTGGATCGCCAATTGGCCTGGTTTCGCCAGGTGCTCGAACTCCAGCTTGATGCGGAGACGCCCGGCGAGTTCCTGGAATTCCTGAAACTCGATCTGTATCAGGACGAGATTTTCGTGTTCACGCCGACCGGTGACGTCATCCAGTTACCGAAGGGTGCAACGCCGCTGGACTTCGCTTTCTCCGTGCACACGCAGGTCGGCGCGCATTGCTCCGGGGCCAAGGTGAACGGTCGCATCGCGCCGTTGTCGCGTGAGCTGAAGAATTCGGAAACGGTGGAAATCCTCACCAATCCGAATGCGAAGCCCAGTCGCGACTGGCTGTCGCATGTGCGCACCGGCCGCGCCCGCCACAAGATCCGGCAGATGCTGCGGCTCGAAGAGCGCTCGTCGGCCATGCGACTCGGGCGCGAGATCATCGAGCGAGAGTTGCGCCGTCGTCGCCTGCCGAAGATCGACGATCACGGACTACAGCCGATCGCGAAGTTGCTCAAGTTGAAAGACGCGATCCATCTGATCGCGTCGGTGGGTGCTGGTGATGTCCATGTGCTGCAGGTGTTGAAGGCGCTGCATCCCGACCTCGAGACGGCCGAGCCTGCCGAGAAGCAGAGTACGCTCGAGCGCATTGTCGACCGCGTGCGCGGCACGGGGAAGGGCATCCGGATCCAGGGCGCAGATGGGCTGCTCGTGCGCTACTCGCAATGCTGCCAGCCGGTACCGGGTGATCAGGTGGTGGGGTATGTCACCCGAGGGCGCGGGGTGAGTATCCACCGCGGCGATTGTCCGAACCTGCTGTTGTTGGCGCACGAACCGGAGCGTCGCCTCGACATTGACTGGCACGAGATGGCAGGCGAACGGTTCATCGTTCGCCTCGCTATGGAAGGCACCGATCGGCGCGGACTGTACGCCGACGTCGCAGCGGCCGTGAGTGCCACCGGCACCGATATCAAGAGCCTGGAACTCAAGACGACGGAAGGTCGCGTGACCGGCGCGGCAATGGTCGAGGTCGAGAATCTCGCCCATCTCGAACGCATCATGAAGGCCGCGCGGCGTGTGAAGGGCATCGCGGCGGTTTCGCGGCGCGAGAAGATCACGGCCGATTCGTAAGCGGCGGGCTCGGTCGCGGAGGCGGCTTCGGTCACCGAAGAAAAGCCGACCTTCTATATTGCGGATATGTCAGCACCATTCCGACTTCAGAGCCCTTTCGCCCCCGCCGGCGATCAGCCTCGCGCGATCATCGAGTTGTCCACCGGCTTGGCGCGCGGGGACCGCTTCCAGACCTTGCTCGGCGTGACGGGGTCGGGGAAGACGATGACGATGGCGAACGTGATCGCGCAGTGGGGGCGGCCCACGCTGGTGTTGTCGCACAACAAGACATTGGCCGCGCAGTTGTACGGTGAACTCAAGTCATTCTTTCCGACGAATGCCGTCGAGTACTTCATCTCGTACTACGACTACTATCAGCCGGAAGCATACGTCCCGTCGAGCGACACGTTCATCGAGAAGGACGCGAGCATCAACGAGGATATCGACCGGCTCCGGCTGCGGGCGACGTCCTCTCTCATGGAGCGCGAGGACGTCGTCATCGTGTCCACCGTGTCCGCGATCTATGGACTCGGTGATCCGGTGTCCTATCGTGAGCGCATGGTGGCCGTGTCGCGCGGGCAACAGATGGCACGTGACGATATTCTCCGCGCACTCGTGGGGATTCAGTATCTCCGCAATGACGTCGCCTTCGATCGCGGCACATTCCGCGTGCGCGGGGATACGGTGGAGATCTATCCGGCCTATGAAGAGCAGGCGGTACGCCTCGAACTGTGGGGGGATGAGATCGAGCGGATCTCGAAGATCGACCCGCTCACGGGCGAGACGATCTCGACGCTCGAACGGATGGCGATCTATCCCGCGAAGCACTTTATCACCAATCGGCCCACGATTGAGCGCGCGAGTGTCGCGATTCGTGAGGAACTCGCCGAGCGGCTGGCTGAATTGCGTACGCAGGGAAAGCTGCTGGAGGCTCAGCGGCTCGATCAGCGCACGAACTTCGATCTGGAGATGCTGGCCGAGATCGGCACCTGCGCCGGCATCGAGAATTACTCGCGCCACATCAGCGGACGTCAGGCCGGGGAGCGCCCGGCGTGTCTGCTCGATTATTTCCCCGATGATTACCTCGTGGTCGTCGACGAGTCCCATGTGTCCTTGCCGCAGATTCGCGGGATGTACAATGGCGATCGCGCGCGGAAGCTCACGCTCGTCGATTATGGATTCCGGCTGCCAAGCGCGCTCGACAACCGGCCCCTGGTGTTCGATGAATTCATGCAGTTGGTGCCGCGTTTGGTAAATGTGTCGGCGACACCGGGCGAGCTGGAGTTGCAGCTGTCGGAGGGGGTGGTGGTCGAGCAGGTCATCCGGCCAACGGGGCTGCTCGATCCGATTCTGGAGATCCGTCCGGTGAAGGGGCAGGTGGACGATCTGCTGCATGAAATTCGCCTACGGGAGCGCAAAGGCGAGCGGGTACTGGTCACCACGCTCACCAAACGCATGTCGGAGGATCTCACGGACTACTTGCAGCAGATGGGCGTGCGCGTACGCTACATGCACTCGGACATCGATGCGATCGAGCGCATGGAAATCGTTCGCGGTTTGCGGCTTGGGGAATTCGATGTGCTGATCGGTATCAACTTGCTGCGCGAGGGGCTGGACATGCCGGAGGTTTCCTTGGTCGCGATCCTTGATGCGGACCAGGAAGGATTTCTGCGCAGCGATCGGTCGCTGATCCAGACGATCGGACGTGCAGCACGCCATCTGAACGGCATGGCGATCCTGTACGCCGACCGGATTACCGGATCGATGCAGCGCGCCATCGACGAAACGGATCGCCGCCGGACCATTCAGCGTGACCACAATTCGTCCCACGGGATCACACCGCACGGCGTGTTGAAGAGCATCGATGACGTGCGGCTGATCACGCGCGTGGCCGATGCACGTGCCCCGCATGACGAGGCGACGCCGGCCACCAAGCGGCTGGGGGCGGAGAGCGCACCACGGTCGCGCGAGGAGTTGCAGACGCTGGTCGGAGAACTGGAAGTGGCCATGCGCGAAGCGGCCATCGCGCTCGACTTCGAGGCGGCCGCCAGACTGCGCGATCAACTGTTCGAAGTGCGCACGGCGCTTGGCGAGAAGCCCGAGCAGGCGCGCGGGAACACCGCCGCTCCCAAGCGACCGCCTGGCAGTGCACCCATGCGCCGTTCAGGAGGTAAGCGTGGCCGCTGACTCGTTAGCGTATCTGCTGGGACGGGGGGCACCACGGGCCCCCGACCGGGATTCTCTGGAGGCGTGGGGGCGGGCGCTCGGTGCGGCGCTACCGCGACCGGTCGTGATCACCCTTGAGGGCGATCTCGGCGCGGGCAAGACGACCTTAGTCCGGGCGATTTGTGTCGGCATTGGCGTCTCGACGATCGGCGCCGTAACGAGCCCGACGTTCTCGATCATTCAGCAGTATGATGCCCCGGCTGGTCCGGTCGTGCACGCCGATCTGTATCGCTTGCGGTCGGACGCGGAATTGCAGATGCTCGGGTGGGACGAGTTGGTTGAGAACGCTCCGGTGCTCCTGGTGGAGTGGCCCGATCGCGCCGTGAACACGTTGCCACGGGACACGATTCATGTTGTCCTGGGGCATGACCCCGAGAATGCCGATCGGCGGTTATTGCGCATACACGCCCCCACCATGCGCTAAGCTCGCAGGCGGGGCGTGCCGGGCTCGCGGTCCCCACGGTGTTCGACATCCCGCGTCGGGACCGCGGTACCGTGTTCGATCCGCCGGTGCTCAACGCCGCCGCCGGTGGTGAGCGGTGTGATCCGAGGCAGTCGCGATGGCTTGATGCGGCGGAGGGCTGGGGAACGTTCGGTCGGCGCGCTAGACTCCACGCATGTCCTTACCCGCATCCGCCCTTGGGAAGTCCGCGTTACCGCCGGCCCTGCTACTGGTATTGGAGGCGTCGTCCATGGCCGGCTCGGTTGCGCTGTTCGCCGATGGGGATCTGGTCGGGGGGCGGCCTGTGGCGATGGGTGCGGGACGTGAGGATCAGTTGTTTCCCTCGATTCAGGAGCTCCTCGCCGAGGCTGGGAAGAGCCCACGCGCGCTGACCGGCGTGGTGTGCGGTGAGGGGCCGGGCAGCTTTACGTCGCTGCGTATCGCTGCCTCGATCGCGAAAGGGCTGGCGCACGGTGCGAATGTGCCACTCTTCGCGGTGTCGTCACTGCTGCTTGCCGCGGCGGATGCGTGCGATGCGGTTCCCGCCGGACACGCCGTGGTGCACGCCGATGCATTGCGAGGCGAGCGTTACGTGCTCGAGGTCCTGTTCGACGGGCATGGCGCCGTGCAGGCCCAGGGGGCACTGCGGCGCATGACGCTGGAGCAGCTGGAACGGCATGCCGCCGGCCATCCCCGTCTCGCCGTGCTCTCGTCGCCGACCCCTGACCTCGAGGCGCACGTCGTGACCCCGTCGTCGGCGTATCTCGTGCGTATCCCGTCCGCGGTATGGCGCCATGCGGTGCCGCTGGAGAGCTGGGAGCCGCAGTACGGCCGCATGGCCGAGGCTCAGGTGAAATGGGAGGCGTCGCATGGTACGCCGCTTCCTGCCCACGGTGCCGCATGACGGCGGCGGTCGTGGCTGTCCGGCCGACGATCGCCGCCGACGTGCCGGCGATGGCGTCCATCGAGGCGCGTGCCTTCAGCGATCCGTGGCCGGCGAGCTCGTTCCACGAACTACTAGCGCACCCGTTTTCGCGGATGGCGACGGCGGTGGACGCGTCGGGTGCCATCGTTGGCTACTGCATCATGCTGCGCGCGGCCGATGAAGCCGAGATCGCGAATATCGCGACCGCGCCCGGCGTACGCCGGCAGGGGGTCGGCGCGCAACTACTTGACGATGCGATCGGCGCTGGGAGGACGGAGGGGGTGATCGCCATGTTTCTTGAGGTGCGCGAGTCGAACACGGCGGCCCGAGCGCTCTATACGTCCCGTGGATTCGCCATCGTCGGGCGCCGACGTGGGTACTATCGGCACCCCGTCGAAGATGCGCTGGTCCTGCGTCGCGACGCGGCGGCGTTCGAATAGCCCTACCGGCCGCGTTCGGGTTTGGTTTGGTCAGAGGACCATCCTAGGTTATCCGACACCCATTACTACCGCACTTAAGGGAGGCACCATGAGTCGCAGCCTGAACAAGGCCATTCTGATTGGCAACGTCGGGTCGGATCCCGAAATTCGCACCGTCGGCAGCGGAACACGCGTGGCGCAGTTTTCGCTTGCCACGAGCCGTAACTGGACCGACCAGGCCGGGGCAAAGCAGGAGAAGACGGAGTGGCATCGCTGTGTCGTCTGGAACAGCGCGCGGGGCTCCGGGCTGGCTGACGTCGTCGAGAAGTACGTGAAGAAGGGCGAGAAGATTTATGTCGAGGGCGAGATCGAGTATCGCCAGTGGCAGGATAAGGACGGACAGACGCGCTACACCACCGAAATCAAGGTCAAAGAGCTGATGCTTCTGGGCGGCCGTGCCGGAGGCGGAGGTGGCGGTGACGAGATGGACAGCGCGCCGCGCCGTTCTGCGCCGCCGGCACGCCCGAAGACGGCCTCGGCGCCGTCGGCCGGAAAGGAAGATTTCGGGGATTTCCCGGGCGCCTTGGAAGACGACGACGACGACCTGCCGTTCTAACCCACGAAAGTGCTTGCTGTCCGCCGCCGGAAGCTCCCGGCGGCGGTGAATGTGATGATGTCGACCATTGACGTAATGCGCCTTCCGTTACGCGCGTCGCGTGCAGGCGTCTCCGGTGTGGGTACCGCGCCTGCAGTGATGCCGGCGAGTCGAGGCCCCTCCAGCGCCCCGGTCCGGGGCGCGAAGTCTTTCCCCAGTGAGGCTCGCTGATGCGCGCTGCAAACCAGCCGCGGTCGTCTTCTGCCGTCGAATCCAGCCGGGAGCTGCATCCGGCATCTCGCATGATGGTGGTGTTTGTCTCGACACTAGCTCTGCTGCTGATCTGGCGTCCCGCCGTCGTGCACGGTCAGGAGACGGATGGTCGCGTCGCGTCGGCCTCCGCGTCGTCCCCGGACCAGATGCAGGATTCTGCGACGACGCTGCATGTTGTCCGCGCCGGGGAGACGCTCTGGGGCATCGCCGCGCGCTACTACGGAGACGGACATCAGTGGCTCACGCTTGCACGTCGTAATCACATTGCGACGGCGGGCCCTGCGCCCTTGCACGTTGGATTGAAGTTGACCGTGCCCGCCTCATCGGCCGTTCGCGGCGTGCACGCCGCAGCCGTCGCAGCCGCACCCGCGGACTCCACGGTGCCGAGCGTAGCCTTGGCCAGGGCGGGGGAAGGGACCCCGCCACCGTCGACGCCTGCGCGCTCGTCTGGCTCACTCTCAGCGCAGACCGCCGGGAAGGCAAACGTGGTGGCTGGTGTAGCGAAGGGGCGTACGCCCGCGACGAGGGGCAAAACCGTGGCCGTCGCCGTGATCGATACGGCTGGGACGGCATCGGGGGACACGGATTCCGCCCGCGTGAACTTCCAGCCGCAGCATGCGAGCGAGTTGATGTCGTCTCGGCAGGGAACGCGTATCGGTCTGGTCGATCTCGAGTCGCAAGTCGCCTCGCGGAGGAGCAGCGAGGTCGAGACGGTCTTCCATCGCGACTTGCCCGATGCGGCCGAGGCGGAGCGTCGCACGAGGGCCGTATTACGTCCGAATACGCCGGTGCCGAGACAGGCGGAATTCGATGCGGCGCCGTTCGTGGTGTTGCCGTCGGACCTGGCAAAGGCCGGATCAATCACGAAGCGTGTGGGCTCGCCGGCCGCAACGGACAGCAGATATCCGCAGCGCGCGATTGTGACCGACCAGATCGAAGTGCATCCCCCCGTTGGGGGGACGTACGTGGTGGGTCAGCGACTCGTGGCCGTGACCACCGCAGCCGCCACTGACAAGCGGTCGCTGATCGCGAGTCCGGCGGGCATCATCGAAATCGTACGGGTGGAAGCGGGAAAGCCGGTTCTCGCGGTCCTTACGCGTCAATCCGGCCGGGTCGAGCAGGGGCAGCCCCTTCTACCGGCGACCGGTCGGTCGGCGCCGTGGCTGACCGCGCAGCGGCTCGCGGAACCGGACGTGAAGACGAGTGTGCGTTGGATCGACCCGCGTGAGCTCCAGCCCACGTTGCAGAGCTTTCTGATGCTGGCCGCTGGGTCTACGGAAGGGGTGCGGGCCGGTGACGAGTTCGGGCTCTACCGGAACGGCACCAAAGAGGAGCCCTCGCAGGAGGCTCTGGTCGCGAGAGTGCGGGTGGTGCGGAGTGAGGCGGCCGGAAGCGCGGCGGTGATCACCAGCCAGTATCAATCAGACATCGCCGTGGGTCTGGCAGCGCGTCGTCTGGCCAAGGCCCCCTGATCGCACGGGCCGTGTGATCGCGCCTGACGGGACCGGTGTCGCGTCGTCCCACGTTGGTCGATCACGCGCACGCGCCGAGGCCCCCGTGGGCGTCGGCGCGTGTGTACATTGGGGACTGTGCGTCTGCGGGATCGTCCAGAACAGTGGTGGGCGACCGCGGATTTCCCCAATGGGTCGAGGAACCGAACGGCATGACAAAGACGGTCGTGGTGACGGGTGGTGCGGGGTTTATCGGCTCCCATGTCGCGGACAGATTTTTGACCGAAGGATGGGAGGTCACGATCCTCGATGACCTGTCGAGCGGACGTGAGGAAAACATCCCCCCGGCGGCGCGCTTCGTCCGTGGTGATATCACGTCGCCCGACGCCGCCGCGTTGATTCGGGACGGCAAGTTCGACGTGATGTGCCACCTTGCGGCGCAGATCGACGTACGACGCAGTGTCCTCGATCCGGTCTACGACGCCACACGCAACATCCTCGGCACGCTCAATCTGATGGAGGCGGTCCGTGCGGGTGGACACCCGACGCGGACCATCCTCTCGTCCACCGGCGGTGCCTTGTACGGCGACTTCGATCCCCCACCGAGCGCCGAGTCGTACAGCAAGGATCCAGAGGCGCCCTACGGAATCGCCAAGCTCTCGATTGAGTACTATCTCGCCTACTACGGACGTGTGCACGGGCTCGACAACGTGGCCCTGCGTTACGGGAACGTGTACGGACCGCGTCAGGACCCACACGGAGAAGCCGGCGTGGTCGCCATCTTCTGCAACCGTTTGCTCGATGGCCGGGCCCTTACGGTATTCGGCGACGGGGAGCAGACGCGGGACTATGTGTACGCCGGCGATGTCGCGGGTGCCAATTTCGCGGCCGCGACGGTCGATTTGCCGCCGCGTGGGCGGCTCGATGCACGCGCCTTCAACATCGGCACGTCGATTGAGACCTCGGTGAACACGCTCGCTCGCACGTTGTGTGCGGTGTCGTCGGCGGAGTCGCCGATCGACTATGCACCGGCACGCGCGGGCGAACTCGCGCGGTCGGCGCTCGATACCACGAAGGCGAGGGCGGTGCTGGGCTGGACGCCGCAGGTGACGTTGCGCGAAGGCCTCGAGCACACCTACCGTTTCTTCGCCGATCGGCGCGCGCGTCTGGAGAATCAGGCGTGACGGCGGCGGTCGGACTGTTTGCCGCACTGCAGTCGGCTGGTGCGAGTCAGGCGTTACCATCGTCGATGCTGGGAATGCTGATCAATAGCGATCCCGTCACGAAGAGTGTATTGGCGCTGCTGGTGGTCCTGTCGCTGATCTCCTGGGCGATCATGTTCTCGAAGTGGCGTGGGTTCAAGGCGGCCGAGGCCAACGGGCGGGCGTTCGTTGCCGACTTCGCGCGCGCGCGGGGCATGGACGAGGCGCTGTTGGTCGCGCAGCGCGCCAAGCCGAGTGCGTTCACGGCGGTGTTCGCGCGTGCCGTGTCTTTTCTCAACGACACGAAGCCTGCGCTGGGCGCGACCAACGAGCGGACGGCGCGTTTGTCGGGCTCACAGGTGGAGGCCTTGCGCCTGGTGCTCGACGCCGAGGGATCGAAAGCCCGGGAAGATCTCGGACAGTACATCCCATGGTTGGCCACGGTTGGTAGTGTCAGCCCATTGATCGGCCTGTTCGGCACCGTACTCGGCGTCATCGAAGCCTTCGTTGGCATCGGCCAGAAGGGCTCGGGAAACATCCAGGCCGTGGCGCCGGGCATCGGTACCGCGCTGATGGCGACGGCTGCTGCGCTCGCGGTCGCGATTCCGGCGGCCTTCGCGTACAACGTGTTTGCCTCACGGCTCAATCGCTTCGATGACGCGCTTGAAGGATTCGGCTCGGAGCTGATTGCCCTGATGGTACGCGACGGGCGGATTTGACGATGCGCCGCGGCCGCCGTCGGGAGCGCGCTGGCGTGAACGCCGAGATCAATGTGGTCTCGCTGATCGACGTGATGATGCTCTTGATGATCATCTTCATGATCACGGCGCCGATCATGCAAGGCGGTGTAGACATTGCATTGCCAACGGCGGACGTCGCGCCGCTCGAGCCGAAGAACGGTCTGGTGATCACGGTCGATCGCCGTGGGCAGATATTCGTCGACGAAACGCAGCTGTCGTTCGATGAGTTCGCCGGCAGCATCAAGGCATTGTCGGACAGGAAGGGCGGCGGCGGCGTGTATCTGCGCGCCGACGAAGCGGTGCCATACGGCACCGTGGTGCGCATTGTCGCCGCCATGAAGGCCAAGGGCATCTCGGATGTCGGGCTCGTCGCGGAGCCGGACGGCACCCGGTGATCGTGTCGGACACCGTGACGGGTTCGACGACGCTTGGTCGTGGCATGGTTTTCTCCGCGACGGTACACCTCGTGCTCGTGGTAGCCGCGCTGTGGTGGGGCTCGCGTGCCGAGGCACCGCGGCCGCCGGTGTATCGCGTGGAACTGGTCGGGGCGCCGCCGGGACCTCGGCAAGCCGGCGTGGTGACACCAGCGGCGCAGCCGTCAGCGCAGGCCCCCGATATCGCCGGCGCCGAACGTGTGCCCGACGAGAAGTCCGTGCCGACGCCGTCGACGGCGAAGAAGGTCTTGCCGTCGCCAAAGGCGACGCCATCGACGTCCCGTACGAAGCAGGCGGGTTCGAAGGCCGCATCGCCCACGGCGACGAAATCGACAGCGGCACCGAAAGCCGGTGCTGGTGCTCAAGAGGGTAAAGGGGCGGATGTCGCCAACCTCAATATTCGCGGGATCGAGTTTCCGTATCCCGGGTACCTGCAAAACATCGTGAGGCAGCTCACGCTGAACTGGACGCCCCGGCGTGTGTCGGCATCGCTGGTCTCGGAGGTGAAGTTCACCATCCGACGCGATGGCTCCGTGATGGCGATTGAAGTCGTGAAGGGATCGGGCGATCGCATCTATGATCTCGATGCGATGGGCGCGATCGAAGCGGTCGGATCCACGCGCGGATTCGGTGCGCTTCCCCAAGGGTGGACGGATGATGTGCTCATCGTGTACTTCACGTTTGACTATGCTTTGCGACCCAACTGACCGCATGCCACAGATAACGTCCTGCTCCACGCCGCGCCGCGTGTTCCCGATGCTGGTGGCGGCGCTGCTCGCCGTTGGTACCGTCGTGCCGTCGCGCGCTTCGGCGCAGGCGCAGCCGCCGGGCGTGAGCCTCAGCACGCGCTACGTAGCCGGGCAGAAAACCTCGCTGATCGTGTTGCCGGTGCGCGGCGCCAACGGGGACTCGGTGGCAACGATCCTGTCGCGGGATTTTGACTACAGCGATCGGTTCAATGTGGTCTCCACCGCGAGCGCGCCGGTGGTGACCGGGCCACCCAACTACGCGCTCTTCACGAAGCTCGGTGTCGATGGGATCGTGCAGGCCACGTTGTTGGCCTCGGGATGGGTCCGTGTGGCCTTGCACGACGTGACGAAGCGGTCCGTGCTGAACAGCAGGGACTTTCCGCTTCCCTCGCCGGCGCTGTCGCCGGCGTGGCGTTCGGCCGTGCATGGCGTTTCGGACGCCATCGAGGAGTGGATCACCGGCCAGCGTGGCATCGCGCAGACGCGTATCGCGTTCACACGGGGGGGGCGAGTGTGGATAGTTGACAGCGATCGCGCAAATGTGACCCCAGCGACCCCCAGCGGCATGTCGCCACAATGGCTGCCGGGTGGGCGTGGGCTCGTGTATAGCGTGCTCGACGGCGTCCGGAATCCGATCATGACCACGGATCTCGGCACCGGATCCCAGCGCACGCTCGCCACCGCGCCTGGCATCGAGCACAGCTCGCCGGCGATGGCGCCGGATGGCCGGACGGTCGTGTATGCGCGGGGCTCCGAGAGCGGCACGGATCTGTACGCCATGCCAATCGAGGGCGGGGCGCCACGTCGGATCACGGTGGGACGCGGCCGCGCGAGTACGCAGCCAACGTTCAGTCCCGACGGGCAGCGAATCGCCTTCATGTCGGACCGCTCGGGGCATCCCGAAGTGTATATTAGCGATCTGGACGGAACGAACGTGGAGCTCCTCACGGCGGCGGCGTTCGGCGATCGCGACTACCGTGCGGGGCCGGACTGGTCTCCCGATGGCCGCCTCGTGGCGTTTCAGTCTCGAAACGGCGGCACCTTCCAGATTATGACCATCAACTTGCGCGATCAGTCCGTGAAGTTCGTGACGAATGACGGCCGGAACGACGACCCGTCGTGGGCACCGGATTCCCGGCATCTCGTGTTCTCGTCGACGCGGGGCGGAACGCGCCAGTTGTGGGTCGTAGATATCGAAACTGGACGCTCGCGCCAACTCACCTTCGGAGCCGAGGCGAGATTGTCCGCGTGGTCCCCGCGGTTGTTGTCGCAGTAGCCACCACCCTTTTCCCTTTACCCCCTCGGAGTTTCCCGACATGATGCGTGTGTCTCGTCTGACCCTGGTGTTGGCCTCCGCCACGCTGGTGCTGGGTGCCTGTCGCAAGAAGCCGGTGGTCGTCGCCCCGCAGACCGAGCCGGCTCCGGCCGCTCCGCAGCCCACGCGGCCGACGAATCCCACTCCCGCCGCGCGTGATACGATGGAAGAGTATCGTGCGAAGCTGGCGGCGACGCGTGCGCGCCTGCTGGAGACGATCTACTTCGAGTACGACGCCGATGAACTCCGCGATGACGCGAAGGCGAACCTCGATGCCAAGATCTCGGTGCTGAACGCGAACCCGGCCGTGAAGATCCGTATCGCCGGGCATTGCGACGAGCGTGGCAGCGACGAGTACAACATTGCCCTCGGCCGTCGTCGTGCCGAAGCGGCGAAGCGTTACCTGACCGACCGTGGCGTCGATGCCTCGCGCATCGAAACGGCGTCGTTCGGGCGTGAGCGTCCGGCCGTGCAGGGAACGACGGAAGAGGCATGGTCGCGCAACCGTCGCGACGAGTTCGAGCTCATCGCCGGCGGCGATCAGCTGCGCGCCCAGTGATGCGCGCCGCCGCACTCGGACTTCGGCACACGCTGCGCTCCCGGGTGTGGCGGCTCGTTCCTCTCGTGGCGCTGGTCGCCACGGGAGGATGTTTCGCGACCCGTGGGGACGTGCGTCTGGTGCAGAGTGACATTTCGTCGCTGCGCGCCGAGCTCCTCAAGAATCAGCTCGACCAGCGCGACGCGCTGACCCAGACGATGCGGATGTTGCAGGTCGCCAGCGACTCGCTGTCCAAGGTCAGTGCCCGTACCGTCAGCATTCAGGGCGACATTCGTGGGGACATGCGCGCGATCCGCGAGCAGATGCTGCAGGTGCAGACGTTGCTCGGACAGAGTCAGGCCACGATTGCCCGACTTCGCTCAGAGATCGAGTCGCGCAGTGCAAGTCCCGTGGTCGCACCGGCCGCGGGTACCGTGCCGCCGGTCGTGCCTCCCGCGAGTGGCCGCACCCCGCCGCCGGCGGTTGACAGCGCGGTCACGCGCGCGCCTGGTCCCAATCAGCTCTACACCGACGGGCGCGATCAGCTCACCCGCGGCAGCAGCGCCACGGCGCGCATTTACTTCCAGGAACTGCTCACGAATTATCCCACGTCCGACTACGCGCCCGACGCGCAGTTCTGGATCGCGGAATCGTTTGCCAAGGAAAAGAATCTTCCGGCGGCCGACGCGGCGTATGCCGCCGTGGTGAGCGCCCATCCCACCTCGGCCAAAGCGCCGACGGCGTTGTACAAGCGGGCGCAGCTCGTGCTGCAGCAGGGAAACACCCCTCAGGCCCGCCAGCTGCTCGAGCAGGTGATCGCGCGCTATCCGCGCAGCGATGAGGCCGAGCTCGCGGCCGAACAACTCAAGACGCTGCGCTGACCGCGCGCTCAGGACGACTTCGCTGATGTCCAGTGGTAACAGTGTGGAAATGCCGTTTCTCGACCACCTCGAGGAACTGCGCTGGCGCCTTTTCAGATGTGCCTTGGCGATCGCCATCGGCGTGGGCGTTGCCTTCGCGCTGTTGTACACCAAGCAGGTCGACATCATCGCGTTCCTGTCGCAGCCGATTCAGCCATATCTGAAGCAGCCGCTCATGGTTACGCACGTGAGCGACCTCTTCGACATCGTGATGGACGCCTCGATCACGCTGGGGCTCATTGCCGCGTCGCCGGTGCTGGCGTGGCAACTCTGGGGGTTTCTCTCCCCCGCGCTGTATGGACACGAGAAGAAGGCCGTGATTCCGGCACTCGTCGGCGCCGCGGTGCTGTTTCTGGCCGGTATGGCGCTGTCATTCTTCTACGTGCTGCCCGTCACGCTCAGCTTCTTCATGAGCTTTCAGAGCGGGTCCGTGCAGATCATGCAGACGGTCGATCAGTACGTCAGCTTCGTGATCTCGATGTGCTTGGCGTTCGGCGCCATCTTCGAACTGCCGATCGTCATCGCGTTGCTGTCGGCCATGGGGATCGTGCAGCCGCAGTACCTCTCGAAGTTCCGGCGCCACGCGTTCCTGGGCTGCATCGTTGCGGCCGCGCTGATCACGCCGGGCTCCGACCCGACGTCACTGATCGCGCTGACAATCCCGCTGTATCTGCTGTACGAGGTGTCGATCACGGTCTCGAAGTTCATCAGCCGTCGTCGCGAGCGGCGGATCGCTGCCGGGGACGAGTGAGCCGATCGGTGCCCGTACACGGACGGTGGCATGCGGTCGTGCTCGCCATGCTGGGCGTCGTGCTTGGCGGTGCGGTCCTTGCGGCACCGCTCGGCGCACAGCGTCCGGTTCCGGCGCGTCCCACGTCGGCTGGACGGGCGGCGACGGGGAAAGCGGCGGGGAAGGATAGCCTGGCGCAGTTGAGCAAGGACCGCGTCGTGTTCTCCTGGATGCCGCCCGACTCGGTCATGCGCGCGCTGCTCGAGCGTGAAGGGTATCGCAAAGTCCAGTATCAGGGTGACACGGTGTTCTTCAATGCTGGATCGCGTGCGCTGGTTCTCAAAGGAAAGCCATCGGCGGTGCAGCGCGACGAAACGATGATCGTCGGCGACTCGATCGTGTACAACGACTCGACGAAGCGCGTGCTCGCCATCGGCGACACGGTCTTGTTGCGTGATCCGCAGCAACAGGACGCCGATGACTTCATCGCCAAGGGGCGCATCGAGTACGACCTCCAGTCCAAACAGGGCGTCACAGGCGCATTCTCGACGTCGGTCACCTCCGGGCAGCGATTATTCCTGAGCGCCGAACGCGGAACGATTATCTCGGACTCACTGGTCAGCGGTCGGCACATCGTCTTCGCAAAGAACGGTTCGTTCACGTATTGCGACCACGCCGAGCCCCATTTTCACTTCACTACGCGCGACATGAAGTTCGTGTCCGAGAATGTGATGGTGGCTCGGCCGGGCGTGCTCTATATCGGGGAAGTGCCGGTATTCTGGATTCCGTTCTTCTTTCAGGACGTGCGCAGCGGCCGGCGCAGCGGCTTACTGACGCCGAACTTCGGCATCGCCGAGCTCTTCCGGAACAGTCCGTCGTATCGCCGAACGATTTCGAACATCGGCTACTTTCTGGCGATCAGCGATTACATGAATGCCGAGGCGTCGTTCGACTGGCGTTCGGGCGCCCGCAGCACGGCTCAGGATCCGGGCTTTCTCCGCGGCAATGTGGAACTACGCTACAAGTGGCTCGACCGATTCATGAGTGGTGAGACGGCCGTGTCGTATCTGGCCCAACGCAACGGCACGACGAACACCTCGGTCACCTGGAACCACAATCAGGACTTCTCGCGTCAAACACGACTCACCGCGCGGTTGAACTGGGTCCAGAATACCCAGATTCAGCGACAGACCACCGTCAACCCGACGGCGGCGAACGCGACGATCCGTTCGCAGTTGAATTACCAGACCAAGGTCGGACCGGCGCAGATCAACGTCGGTGGCAGTCGCGTTCAGTATCCGGGCCGGACGCAGGTCGATATGGACTTCCCGTCGCTGAACGTCACGGCCGGTACGCTGGCTGGTGGACCGTTCTCCTGGACGCCGTCGCTGCGGCTGGCGGTGACCGGACAGAGCAAGATCGATCAGGGGCTACAGTTCCCCTACGTCTACAATATCCGTTCCGGCGGCGGCATCGACAGTTCGCGCTTCACCGCGAGTCGCCGCAACATGCAGCTTGGCTTCGAGACGCCGATCAAGATCGGTGACTGGCAGTGGAACAACTCGTTCACACTCACCGACCAGTATCGTAATTTCCCGGAGCAGCGCGAGATCATCGGGGTTCGCGATACATCGATTCGTTCGACGCGCATTTTCGCGAAGACCTATGAGTCGAACTTCGACTGGAACACGTCGTTTGGCTTGCCCCGCTTCTTCCAGGGCACTTGGAACCTGTCGCCGTCGATTTCGGTCAATAATGTGGATGCGGCATCGGGACTGTTCGTCCGGACCGAACGCAGCGGCGGCAAGTGGGTTCAGCAGTCGAAGCGACTGAGTTACGCGTTGTCCGCTTCGCCCACGCTGTATGCGATGCTGCCGGGTGTCGGCTCGGTCGCTGCATTCCGTCACTCGATAACACCGGGCGTCAGTTACAGCTACTCGCCGAACGCCAATGTGAGCGACGAGTACCTGCAGGCGCTCGGGCGGACGCGTGTGGGATATCTGTCCTCGCTGGCGCAGAACCGTGTGTCGCTGAACCTTTCAACGAACCTCGAAGCAAAGCTCAAGACCGCTGTGGATTCCGCGTCGGAATCGGGAAAGAAGATCAAGCTGTTGGCGTTGAACTTTTCGTCGTTGTCCTACGACTTCATCCGGGCGGATTCCACGGGCAACGGCTTCACCGACAAGATGTTCGCGATCTCGGGGCGTACCGACCTGCTGCCGGGACTCGACTTCCGGACGTCGTACGATCTCTTTCAAGGTGATCCGGCGTCCGACACTGCGACATTCAGTCCATACCGTACCGATTTCGGCGTCACGTTTTCCTTGAACAGCAAGTCCGGACTCGTGGCGTTATTGGGCCGCCTGTTCGGCATGTCGACCGCGCTCGAAGCGATTGACAGCACCAATGCGCCGCGCGGATCGGCTGACCAGAACGTGGCGCAACAGAGCCGCCAGATGAATGCCGCCGGTGGTGGCAACATGCGCGGCATGCAGGCGGCGTTGCCGTCGGGCGGCGGGTGGAATCTCAACATGCAGTACAACGTGGCGCGGCAGCGACCGCCGCGTGGCGGTACGCAGATCGTGAATGATCCATCCACGTTTTGCGAGCCGCAGCGCGCACTCGGCGTGTTTGTGTATGATCAGTGCCTGGTGAATGCGCAGAGCGCGCAAGCGACGGGACTGACCTCGGGGCAAAGCGCGATCGGTGCTCCCGTCTTCATTCAGCCCGCTACGCAGAATGTCACGGCGACGATGTCCTTCGATATCACGCAGAACTGGTCTGCGCAGTGGAGCACGCAGTACGATGTCGAGCGCGCGCGTTTCGCCAGCCAGCAGGTTGGCCTGCAGCGTCAGTTGCATGACTGGAATGCGGTGTTCTCGTTCTCCCAGACGCCCAGCGGAAGCTTCTCTTTCAATTTCTTCATCGCGTTGAAAGCACAGCCGGAGCTCAAGTTCAACTACGACCGCCAGACGTACCGGTCGTCCAGTGGATTCTGATCCGGCGGTGCAGACCGCGTGGGAGGCGGCGCGTTATGCTGCTGCTTGATGGACGTTCCCTCCAGATAGCTGACGTGCTGGCGGTCGCGGATGGTGTCCTCGCCGTCGGATTGGCCCCCGAGGCCCGGGTGCGGATGCAGGTCACCCGCGATGTCGTCGATCGCGCTGTCGAGCGCGCCGTGCCGGTGTATGGTATCAACACCGGGTTCGGCAAGCTCTCGGAGGTCACCATCGCCGGCGATCAACTCGCGGCGCTGCAGCGCAATCTCGTGCGGAGTCATGCGGCCGGCGTCGGCGATCCACTGCCGGAGCGCGAAGTGCGCGCGATGATGTTGCTCCGGGCGAATGTGCTGGCAACGGCCTTTGGCGGTGCCCGCCCGGTCGTCGTCGAATCGTTGCTGGCCATGCTGAACGCCGGCGTCTATCCCGTGGTACCGGAGCAGGGCAGTGTCGGCGCGAGTGGCGATCTTGCGCCGCTCGCGCATCTCGCCCTGACGCTGATCGGCGAAGGCACGGCGCGCCTGCAGGGACGCGAGGCGCCATCGCTTGAGTTGCTCACGGCGGCGGGACTGTCCCCGGTCACGCTCGAAGCGAAGGAAGGCCTCGCGCTCATCAACGGGACCCAGGCGCACACCGCGGTGGCGGCGCTGGCGTGCGCTGAGCTGACACGACTGTGGCAGGCGGCGCACGTCGCGACGGCGATGAGTCTTGAAGCGCTGCTCGGCACACCCGATGCGTTCGACGCGCGTATTCAGGAGGCGCGCGGCCAGTCTGGACAAATGGATTCGGCCGCGCTGTTGCGTCGGCTGCTCGAGGGGAGCCAGATTCGCGAGTCGCATCGGTTTGGCGACCCGCGCGTGCAGGATGCGTACGCGCTCCGTTGCGTGCCGCAGGTGCATGGTCCGGCACTCGATGCGCTGCGCTTCGCCCGCGGCGTGATCTCGCGTGAACTCAATGCCGCCACCGACAATCCGCTGGTGCTCGCCACCGGTGAGTTGCTCAGCGGCGGGAATTTTCACGGTCAAGCCGTGGCCATGGCGAGCGACCTCCTCGCGATCATCTGTGCCAATCTGGCCGTCATCAGCGAGCGACGAATCGATCGTCTGGTCCATCCCGATTTCAATCAGGGCTTGCCGCCGTTTCTGGCGGGTGCTCCCGGTCTCGAGTCGGGGCAGATGATGGCGCAGGTCACGGCCGCGGCTTTGGCCAGCGAGTGCAAGTTGCTCGCACATCCGGCCAGCGTCGACTCGATCCCAACCGACGGCAACAAGGAGGATGTCGTGCCGATGGCCATGGGGGCTGCCACCAAGTTGCGCCGTTCGGTGCGCAATCTTCGGCACGTGCTCGCCATCGAATTGATTGCCGCGGCCGAGGCGCTCGAGTATCGCCGCCCGTTGCGGAGCAGCGTGCCCGTGGAAGCGGCCCATGAGATCATCCGTCGGCATGTCGCGCGGGCGACCGGTGACCGGCCGCCGGCGCCGGACATTGCCCACCTCGGCAACCTCGTGGCGGGCGGTGCACTCGATTCCATCACGGAGGGATTGGTCGTATGACCCCGACGATGCCAACCGCGCCGGCGACGGCTTCAGTGAGTGGGCCACGTGAGGTGCGGGCCCCTCGTGGCACGAGCCTGCAGTGCCGGGGATGGGAGCAGGAGGCGGCACTCCGGATGTTGATGAACAACCTCGATCCAGAGGTGGCCGAGCGGCCCGGTGACCTCGTCGTCTACGGCGGCACGGGGCGTGCCGCGCGTTCCTGGGACGCGTTTGACGCCATTGTTCGCACCCTGAAAACGCTCGCCGACGACGAGACACTGTTAGTGCAGAGCGGCAAGCCGGTCGCCGTCTTTCGCACGCACGAAGATGCGCCACGCGTGTTGATCGCCAACGGCAATCTCGTGGGACGCTGGGCGAACTGGGATGAGTTCCGCCGACTGGAGCGTGCCGGCCTGACCATGTACGGACAGATGACCGCCGGGTCGTGGATCTACATCGGCTCGCAAGGCATCGTCCAGGGCACGTATGAAACCTTCGGTGCCGTAGCCACTCGGCACTTCGGCGGTACGCTTGAGGGGCGCCTGGTGGTGACGGCGGGCTTAGGCGGCATGGGCGGCGCGCAGACGCTGGCCGCCGCGATGCATGGCGCGGCCATTCTTGGCGTCGAGGTCGACGCGTCGCGTATCGAGAAGCGAATCGAGACCCGCTACTGCGATCGCATGACGTACTCCCTCGACGAGGCGCTCGGATGGCTGGCCGATGCGCAGGCGGCACGTCGCGGCCTTTCGGTGGGGCTCGTCGGCAACGCCGCCGACGTGCTCCCCGAGATGGTGCGACGTGGGATCGTCCCCGACGTCGTCACTGACCAGACGAGCGCGCACGACATGCTGGTGGGTTACGTCCCTGCGGGGCTGTCGCTCGCCGAGGCGGCCGAGCTACGTGCGTCCGATCCCGCCGAGTACATCGCGCGGTCGACCGCATCGGTGGTCGAACATGTGCGGGCGATGCGGACGATGCAGGACCGCGGGGCGATTGCCTTTGACTACGGCAATAACATTCGAACGGTCGCGTTCGATGCTGGGATCGACGAGGCGTTCCGGATTCCTGGGTTCGTGCCGGAGTACGTACGGCCGCTGTTCTGCGAAGGGAAGGGACCGTTCCGCTGGGTCGCGTTGTCCGGCGATCCGGCCGACATCGCCCGTACTGACGCGTTGGCCCTCGAGCTCTTTCCCCATGATGCGCAACTACGTCGATGGATTGAACTCGCGCAGGAGCGCATCGCGTTTCAGGGATTGCCAGCCCGAATCTGTTGGCTGGGGCAGGGCGATCGCGCACGCTTCGCGCTCGCGTTGAACGATCTGGTTGCCCGCGGGGAAGTGTCCGCGCCGATTGTGATCGGCCGCGATCATCTCGATACCGGGAGCGTCGCGTCGCCGTTCCGGGAAACGGAGGCCATGCGTGACGGCAGCGACGCGATTGCCGACTGGGCGATCCTGAATGCGCTGCTCAACGTGGCCAGTGGCGCCTCGTGGGTGTCGTTCCATCACGGGGGAGGGGTGGGGATCGGCAACTCGCTGCACGCCGGTCAGGTGATCGTGGCCGACGGGAGCGAGCGCATGCGCCGCCGGCTCGAACGCGTGCTCACGAATGATCCCGCCATCGGCGTCGCGCGGCATGCCGATGCGGGGTACGGCGTGGCGATCGCGACGGCGGCACGTGAAGGCATTCGTATCCCCATGCAGGAACGCTGATGCTGTCAAGTCGATATCGCCCGTGGCACGTGCCGATCTTTCTGGGCAAGTACGCATGGTTGCGTGCGCGAAATCGACCGGTGCTGCTGAACTTCGAAGTCACGATGCGCTGTAACGCCAAGTGCGGCTTTTGTGACTACTGGAAGACGCCCCGCGAAGCGAAACACAGTGAAATGCACGATTTCGCCGAGATCGCCCGTCGCTTCTCGCCGATGCTCGTGACCTTCACGGGTGGCGAGCCCACGTTGCGCAAGGATCTCGAAGCGATCGTCGCATCGGTGCGGCAGGCGGTCCGTTATACGTACGTGCAGATGATCACGCACGGCGCGATGCTCTCGCTCGACCGCGCAAAGTCGCTGTGGGATGCCGGCGTGGATCAGTTCAACATCTCGCTGGACTACCTCGACGAGCGGCATGATGCCGCGCGTGGCATTCCCGGCCTGTCGGCCAAGATCCTCGATCTGGTCCCGCAGATGAAAGCGGCGGGTATCGGGAGCGTGCGTTTCAATACGGTGATCAAGAACGACAATCTCGACCAGATCATGCCCATCGTGGAGCGCGCAGCGGTGCTTGGCGGTGGCGTGAATTTTTCGCTGTACACCGACTTCAAGAACGGCAACGGGGACTACCTGCTGGGCAATGACCAGCGGCGCGAGCTCGAGCATGTCATACGGCAACTGCTGGCCTACAAGCAGCGGAAGCGTGGGGTGATTACGAACTCAGATTATTACCTTGAGCAGATTCCACGCTATGTCCGCGGCGAGATGACGGAACCCTGTCGGAGCGGGTCCACGACGATTCACATCGACCCGCAAGGCATGGTGCGTCGCTGCCCCGATTTCAAGCCGGATGGACGCTGGCAGGACTACACGGGCTATGCGCCGATCAACTGCAACGCGTGCTTCTATGCCTGCCGTGGCGAAGCACAGGCGCCGCTGCGATTGATGTCGCGCGTCCGTGATGTGATGGCATGAGTCCGCCGCCGCCGGAGCACCGTGACGCCGTGACGTTGTTTGTGAACGCAGCGCAGACGGTGACCTGCGCCGGACCCGGGCGGGCGCGCCGTGGCGCCGAGATGCAGGAGGCCGGCGTACGGAGCGGTGTTGGGGTGGCGGTCCGCGGTGATCGCATTGTATTGGTGGCCGACGACGCTGAGCTGCGCGGCCAATTTCCGGATGCCGTGGAAGTCGACTGCGATCGTGGCGTACTTGCCCCGGGGTTTGTCGATTCGCATACCCACACGGTGTTCGGACGCGCACGGTACGAGGAGCACGAACTCCGTGCCACCGGCGTGCCCTATCTTGAGATTGCCCAACGCGGCGGCGGCATTCATGCCTCCGTGCGGGATTTGCGCGCCCGAAGCGACGACGAGCTGCTCTCGCTGGCTGTGCCGCGATTGCAGGCGCTGGCCGCTGGCGGCGTCACCACGGTCGAAATCAAGTCCGGCTACGGCCTCACGGTGCATGATGAGCTGCGCACCTTGCAGGTGATCGCGCGGCTCGCGGCGGCCGGTCCCCTCAATCTCGTCGCCACCTGCCTCGGCGCGCACGAGGTGCCGCTCGAGTTTCGCGAACGGCAGGGGGGGCGGGACGCGTGGATCGACTGCCTGGTGCACGAGCTGTATCCCGCGGTGGCCGCCGGGGAGCTGGCGCGTTTCGCTGACGTCTTCTGCGAGCCGGGCGTGTTCACCGTGCCCGAAACGCGACGGCTGCTGGAGGCGGCCCGGGAGCATGGGATGCAGCTGAAGCTCCACGCGGACGAATTGCATGATGGCGGGGCGGCGGTCTTGGCCGCCGAGCTCGGAGCCACCAGTGCCGACCATCTGGCGGCCATTTCACCCGAAGGTATTGCGGCGCTGGCCGCGTCGCCGACGGTGGCCACCCTGCTGCCAGCCACGATGCTGTTTCTGGGGACAGGTCGACAGGCCCCGGCACGGGCGATGATCGAGGCGGGCGCGGCCATCGCGGTCGCGACGGACCTGAACCCTGGCACATCGCCGCTCCAGTCGTTCCCGCTGGTGCTCACACTGGCGGTCAGTCAGCTGCGCTTATCGGCGTCCGAGGCGTGGATCGCCGGTACCGTGAACGGAGCGGCCGCGTTGGGACTCGCCGGGATCACCGGCCAATTACGGGAGGGATTCCGCGCCGACATCGCCGTGCACGCTGCCGACGACTTCCGGGCGTTGCCTTACTGGTTTGGCGAGCGTCTTTGTCGGGTGTCGTGGGCGGGTGGGCGTGCTTGTCACCCGTTCGCGTGAACCGTAGCTTCCCCAGTTGCCGCCCCGACGCTCCCTTGACGCGCAGGCGAGCGCGTCGACGGGTCGTTCGTCCAGTTACGTGGAGTCTTTCTCGAACTCATGTCGAACGCCGCGAAGTACCGCAAGAAGGCGGCTGAGTTCGAGCAGCTGAGACAGATTGATCGCGCGATCTCCTCGTACGTCCAGGCGATCGAAGAGAGCGAACTGGCCGGCGAGGACGTCGATGTCGCCCTGCTCAACAAAGTCGGCGATCTTGCGCTTCGTCAGGGCCGTGTCCCGGACGCGATCACGTACTACGAGCGCGCCGTCGAGCATTACGCGAACTCCGGCCTGTTCAACAACGCCATCGCGCTCTGCAACAAGATCCTCCGCAATGCGCCGGGTCGCGCCAACGTGTACTTCACGCTTGGGCGGATTTGTGCGCGGAAAGGGCTACGCGGAGACGCGACGCGCAATTTCCTCGAGTACGCGACGCGTATGCAGCAGGAGGGGCGGGTCGACGAGGGCATGCGCGCACTCGCCGAAGTGGCCGATCTGATGCCCGACCTCATCGAGGTCCGGCGACTGGTTGACG
This sequence comes from Gemmatimonadota bacterium, assembly GCA_947462095.1. Taxonomy (GTDB): domain Bacteria; phylum Gemmatimonadota; class Gemmatimonadetes; order Gemmatimonadales; family Gemmatimonadaceae; genus Gemmatimonas. Next base: position 14,946 of record CANHNQ010000016.1, on the reverse strand, counting down.
AGCACGCCGATCGGGCGGGCATTGTGCTGCCGCGGCGTCGGACGCCGTCGAGCGCCTCGATGGCGCTGAGCAACGAGGGCGCGGCGTCCACCGCGCGGGAGAGGACACAGGAGCTCGTCTTTCTCGACGTGGACTACGGGACGCCCACGCCGCGCCGTACACCGACCCGTTCGACCCGTATTCCGACGCCACCGAATCTCGACGTCATTGCCGGCGCGCCGGTGCTGGCCGCGCCGTCCATCGAACCGCCCCGCGATCGTCGGGTGGAACCATCAGTCGGCCCGTCGCTCGATGCGTTTCTGCTCTTCGATCCCACGCGCGACGGCGGACCGGAGGCGGCCGTGGCGCCGGACAGCGTCAGCTTCCTGCTCGAGGAGCCAATCGTGGAGCGGCTCGATGGGCTGGAAGCCGCTGCCGATCTTACTGACGTCGCGCCGTCCAGCCCTCTCGAGGGGCTGACCGTCGACGAACCGGAGTTGCTCGTCGACGCGGTAGACCCGTCGTTGCACCCACGCGACGTCACGTGGTTGCCCGATGTGCAGGGGATTGCGATGGCGCGCCCGGAGCGCGGCTTTGAACCGACCGGAGAGCAGTCCGCGATCCTCGACCGACACGAGCGTCTCGACGACGTCGTCGCCGAGGATTTCTTGCATGCCGCGGATGATCCCGGTGTCGCCAACGTCATTCACTCCGAGACGACGCTGCCGTCGGCCGCCATCGATTGGATCGAGGACCATGACGACGGGGACGCCGAGGCCGACCAGTTCGAGATGCAGGACGAGGTCCCCACGATCGTTTGGGAGGCGCCGCTCACTGTCTCGCGCGTCCACTTTCGGATCGATCCGCACGATTTCATCCTGGCCGGCGAGTTGCCGCCCCTCCTTCTCGACGATCACCTCGTTGACGCGGGGCTCGCGGCCCTCGCGACCGGAGGCAGAGCCGCCGTCCGCCGGGATGTCGACATCGCGATGGTCGACGCCGCGCCCGCGCCGTTGGAGGGTACGCCGCCTCGTGAGGCACTCGAGCGCGTCGATCAGCCGCTGTCGCTCGACGACGCGTCCCTCGACGATGCGTCCCTCGACGATGCCCGGCCCGTCATGCTCACGCCGTCGCTGCCGATGGCGGCGGTGGCCGTAGAGGCAACCCTCGTCGCAACGTCCCGCCGCGACGCGCTCCGCGCGGCCGTCGCCAAGCTGCCACATGACTGGTTGCTCCGTCGTCGGTTGGCGGAAGCGCTCTTCGAAGCAGGAGAGCGGGACGCCGGTCTGGCTGAACTTGAGGCCGCCCAACAGGGGCTGGTGGCCCACGGCGAGCTGCACGCAGGGGCCGATATCGCCGATACCCTGGTCCAGGTCGCTCCGGAGCGGATCGCGTTTCATCAGAAACGCGTCGAGCTATCCGTGCGCGTTCAGGATCAGGGGCGCCTACGGGTCGCGTATCTGGACCTCGCGGATGCGCTCGTGCGCGTCGGCGAGGAAAACCGGGCCCGTGCCGTGTACGCGCGCGTGCTCGAGATCGATCCGTACGATGACCGGGCACGAGCGGCGCTCGGCAGCGCGGCGCCGCCCGCTCCCCCGAAACCGGGCAGCGACGCCAACTTCGTCGATCTCGCCGACTGGCTCCGGGACGAGGACGCCCCAGCGTCGACGAGGATGCGGATGCGTGAGCCGGCGATCAGCGGTGACCAACAGGCCGATTTTGATGCGTTGCTCAGGCACTTTAAGGAGGGGGTCGCGCGTTCACTCGGTGAGGACGACCATGAGAGCCATTACGACCTCGGCGTCGCTTACAAGGAAATGGGGCTCCTCGATGACGCAATCGAGGAGTTCCAGAAAGCGCTGAGGAGCCGGTCACACCGACTTCCCGCGTATGAGGCCTTGGGGCAATGCTTCGTGGAGCAGGGACGGTACCAGGTGGCTGCCACGGTCCTGTCCCGGGCCCTTCACGAACCGGGGATGGATGACGAACTACGGGTGGGCGTCCTCTATCTTCTCGCATTTTCGTGCGAAGCGCTGCAGCGCTGGGACGAGGCACGTAGCTATTATCATCGCGTGTATGCGACCGACATCCATTTCCGTGACGCTGCCGCCAGACTGGCGGCGCTCGACCAGGTAGCGCGATGACGCTTTCCACGCGGACGCCCACGGCGTTGGCGGCGGCCCTGCGTGACATTCAGGCGCCCGTGCAGGACGAATTATCCAACGTGTCGAAGGAGCTCTGGCGTATCGTGTCAGCGGATGTTCCGCTGGTCAACGAGGTGCAGGGGCATCTGATGGGGATGAAGGGGAAACTCTTCCGGCCCACGTTGTTGCTGCTGTCCAGCAGCGTCGAGCATGAGCCGCCCGCTCGCGCGATCACCTTCGCGGCCATTATCGAGCTCATCCACCTCGCCACGCTCGTCCACGATGATGCCGTGGACCACTCGGTGTTGCGTCGTGGTATGCCCACGGTGAATTCGTTGTTCAGTCACCAGGTGTCGGTCATCATGGGCGACTATCTCTACCTGCGTGCGCTGCGCGAGCTCGTCACGATGGGCGATCTTGAGGCGATGAAAGCGGTCACGCACGCGTCCAACGACATGACGCTGGGGGAGATTCGTCAGCTGGCCGCGTACGACGCGCTGGCGTTCACGGAGCGGGACTACGAAACGCTGATTCGCGCGAAGACCGGCTCGCTCTTCATGGCCTCGTGCGAGGTTGGCGCCCTCTGCGGAGCGCCCGCCCATCGCGCGTCGCTCGCACGCTTCGGTGAGCGGCTCGGCATGGCCTTCCAGGTGGCCGACGATCTCCTCGACTATACCGAAGGGCAGGAAATGACCGGCAAGCCGAGCGGACTCGACCTGAAGGAGCACAAGGTCACCCTGCCGCTGATCGCCGCGCTCCGAGAAATGTCCGGATCGGCGCGGGGGCGGGTGGAGGCGCTGTTCGCCGCCGCCGAGCCGGAAGACGAGGCGATCGCCGAGGTGATCGGGATCGTACGCGACCATGGCGGGCTGGAGTATGCGAGGCGTCGGGCCGATCAGTTCTCGCGCGAAGCCGAGGACGCGCTGTCGGATCTGCCCGAGGGCGCGCCTCGTACAGCGCTCACGGACGCTATCGCGTACGTCGTGGAGCGGCGCTGGTGATGGCCCGTGGACCCTCCAAACACCGCCCGGTGTTCCACGTCATGGTGCTTGCCTCGGGCTTTGTGTCCGGCGGATTGCTCACGCAGGTATCGCGTCGGTTCCTGCCCGCCGGAGCCGTGAAGGAGTTTTTGACCACCGGGGTGACGCCGGCAATCGGACCGCTGCCGATCGACCTCATTATATTGAAGTTCGCTGTCGGACCTGTCGCCCTGGATGTCTCCCTTCTGAGCCTCCTGGGAGTATTGATCGCCTACCTGATCGCGCGGTCCCTCTTCTAGGAGTTACTTATGGGTTTACAGAATTTCGGTTTCATGGAGATCATGATCATCCTCGTGATCGTGCTGCTCCTCTTCGGAGCGAAGCGCATCCCGGAGATCGCAGGCTCATTCGGCAAGGGCATCAACGAGTTCAAGCGCAATCTCAGCGATGCGCAGCGTCAGATTACCGAGCCGGCCCCGCGCAATGATCGCGTGGGCGGCGGTGCGGCCGAGCAGGTCACGGCCGAGGAAGAGCGTCCTGAGCCGAAGCGTTTGCTGAACTAATGGTTGATCTGGACTGAACGAAAAGCCCCCGCGATGCCAAGCATCGCGGGGGCTTCTTTTCTGCAGGGACGGCGATCAGACGCCAGACTGGCGCCGCAGGGCCGACATCACGGTCGGGCGCTTGTCGACGACCGTGACGCTCTCGCGCAGGTTCGTCAAGAACTCATCGACTCGCTGCTGGCGAAGCGACTGCACCAGCTGCTGCCGCTGCGCGCCCTTGTCGGCCTCGAACGCCGGACGGCTCGCCTCAGTACGGCTGTCGACGCGAAGCACCACCATCCCGTCGACCGCCTTGAACGGCCCACCCACCTGACCGACCGGCACGGTGAAGGAGGCGCCGATCGCGGGTTCGAATTGACCCATGCCCGGCACAACGTCAACGCGCGCAAAGGCCGGAGACTTCTCGACCGGCAGGCTGCGCTGAGCGGCAGCGGCCTCCAGCGTCGAGGAGCGTGCCGCGCTGGCAATCTGCTCGGCGATCGGGCGCAGCTTCTCGATACGCTTATCCTTGGCAAGGCGCCGACGAATGTCGTCCTTCACCTCGGACAACGGCTGCGGCCCCCCGAGGGAAATCGAGTCAACGCGCGCGAGGTAGTACGCATCGGGCGAGTCGAACAGGTCGCTCGTCTCGCCGGCACGCACGCCGGAGAAAGCCCATGCGCTGACGCTCGGGACGTAGCGGCCGGCATAGGAGAGCGGCTCTTTCTCAAACACAACGACCGACGCCGGCGAGAGGCTGAGGCTCTTGGCCGCGGCGTCGAAGACCTTCGGATCTTCCTGATTACCGGCCTTGCTGGCCAGAGAATCGGCACGACGATCGGTGCGTGTGGCGCTGGAATCACTCTGGCCGATCGACACAAGAATGTGGCGCACGTCGAGCGTGTCGCCAGACTTCGAGTCGACGCGGATCAGATGCCAGCCAAACGGCGTGAGTACCGGCTGCGAGAGTTCACCCGGCTTCAGGTTGTACATCGCCGTTTCAAAGTTCGGCGTGAAGCGGCCACGGCCACCCTTGCCGAGGGCGCCACCGTTCGCACCGGAGGCGCTGTCCGTCGATTCGCGCTTCGCGACGTCTTCGAACTTGGCCCCGGCGACGATCTCGGCGCGCAGCTTCTCGACGCGCACCTTGGCGTCGGTCGAGTCGGCCGCCGTGACCGTGCGCGGCACGGTCAGCAACGAGAGGACGGCGCGGCCCGGACGCGTGAAGCGCTTCTTATTCCGCTCGAAAAACTCCGAAATCTCAGCGTCTGTGACAGTGACGGCCGTGTCCGTGAGTGCAGTCTGCCCCACGAGCACGTAACTGACCTGTGCGCTGTCATGACGGTCGCGATAGATCTGCCAGAGGCGCTCGTCGGAGACGTACGCGTCGGATGCGATCTGATCGAACAGTTTCTGCTTGGGGATCTCGTTTCGGTAGTACGCCTCGAGACCCGCCAGCATTCCGGACTGCCGCGCCATCGGGCTGGCGAGGAGGCGCTGATACTTGGAGAGGTCAAAACGTCCATCAGTCTGGAGATCTGGAGACTGCATGGCCTGCGGCGGGGGAGCGAGCCGTGCCGCTTCGAGGATTTCATCGTCAGTAACCGTGATACCGCGACGCTTGTATTCCTGTTGGAGCAGCAGCTCCGTGACCAGTTCGTCGTACGCACGGTCTTCGAGCGTCTTGCGCTCGTCGAGCGTCAGTCCCCGGCCGAGCTGCTGTTGCTGCTGCTGCTCGAGGGAATTCACGGCATTCTGCCACGACGTCAGCAGGATGTCTTCGCCGTTCACCGTCGCAATGGCGGTGGAGGTCGTCACGGGCGAGCGGCCTGCGAGACCCGAGGTCTCATACAAGAGGAAACTGCCGACGAACGCCACGATCAGCACGATCCAGATGTATTTCGCGGCGCTCCGCATCGATTGCAGCACGGGGCGAGACTCCTTGGGGCGGGAAAGCTGGACAAACAGAAAGGCACACGCACCTCCATGGGAGAGGCGTATGCCGAAGAGTCTTGCAAGCTAGCCGCCGTCCGTCGCGAATAGCAAGACGAGCGGAGCCGATGTACCACTTCATCACCGAATGACTTCCCGGAACGGTCGCCGAGAATAAGTTGTTGCCAGGGGCCTGTCACACTGACGGAACGGGTGCCTCGCAACGGGCCGGGAAACATCACCTGAGGGCGCTGGACCGATGAGCACTGCTGCCCGGATCGACGAACTCCGGAAAAAGTTCGAGGAAAACCCGCGTCGCTACTTCGCCCCCTTGGCGAACGAGCTGCGGAAGGCGGGGACCCTGACGGAGGCCATTGCCCTCTGCCGGGAGTTCTTGCCGAAGCAGCCCGAGCACATGAGCGGGTACATCGTGTTTGGCCAAGCGCTGTACGAATCGGGCGAACTGTCCGAGGCGCGTACCGTATTTGAGCAAGCACTCGCCCTCGACCCGGAAAACCTGAAGGCGCTCCGCCATCTGGGCGACATTGCCAAGCTGGAAGGGGACACCCTTGGCGCGCGCCGCTGGTATGAACGTGTCCTTGAAGCGGACCCGCGGAACGACGATATCGCCGCCCAGTTGGCGACGCTCGCCACGCCGGCCTCGGTCGTACGGGTCGTCCCCGAAGCGGCGGCGCTCGCGTCGTCGGTGGGGGGCACGCCCCCGTCGTCCGTGGCGCAGGCCTCATCGCCGCTCACGCCGCCGTTCTCGATGGCCCCTATCGGGCTGGGGGCCACCCCCACGCCTGACGCGGCGTTGCGCTCGGTGGATTTCGAGGCGATCACCGCCCGGCTTCGGGTGAATGAGGCGGTCGAGGTCCCGGTCGTCGCGAGTGACCCCATCGCGGCCTCGGAGGGCGAGGTGGGTGAAGCCGTGGACGGTCCGGTGGAGTCGGTGGGCGACGATCCCTTCGCCTTCAGCAACGCGGGTACCGACGAGGGGCCGTTCGAGGAAGGGCTCATCGCGCCCGAATGGCCAGATACGACCGCGCTGGTCGCGCGCGTCACTGCGCCGCGCCCCATCACGCCCCCGCTTGTCGCCGTGATGACGCCGGATGCTGTCGCCGCGTTCGGGCTCGAGCCGGGAGATCCGCGCCCGGCGCGAGCGGAGCACGACGATCTGTCGCCGCTTGAGCCGGCCGATACGTTGGCGACGGACATCGCGATAGACGGCGGCATGGTCGAGGCGCCGGAGGCGACGGTACCCCTCGACGAGACCCACGCCCTCTATGACGATGTCGACCCGGACTCGCTCCCCCTCGAATTGCGCTTCGGGGCCTCGATGCCGGAGGAGCAGAATCCGGCCTTCCTCACGGAAACGATGGGTGAACTGCTCGTGTCGCAGGGCTTCACCGCACGGGCCGTGACGGTGTACGAGGAGCTGGTGCGCCGCCGTCCGTACGATCCAATGCTGACGTCGCGTCTGGCCGAGTTGCAGGTCCGCCTTGCGGCCGAGGCGGTGCCGGCGGAGGCATCCCTCCCCGTGTACCCGTCGCCGTTCCTCGGGACACCCGCAATCGGAACCGCGGCGGGCGACTCCTCCACGGTGGTGCCGAGTGCCCCGCTGCCGTTCGCGACACCCTTGTCGGCCACTCCGATCGGAACGCCTGTGCATGGAGGGGCGGAGTCATCCGACGCGGCAACCGTGCCCATGACCGCGCGCGAACGCTTCAGTCGGCTCGCATTGCGTCGCGTCCCGAGGCGTACTCCACCGCGAGCGTCGGCCCCAGTCGACGCACCGTCGGAGGGTCTCGCGGCGTTGTTCGGGGGGGCAGAGGCCCCCGAGCACGATGATCGCGCTGCGCGCGCGCTCGCCGACGCGTTCGCACCGATGGACGAAACAACGCAGGTCGGTGGTGCGTCGCCGTTTGAAGAGGTGATGCTGGGTGGCGTGACGCGCGTACCGACACCCATTCGCCCGGCGACACCCATTGCCTCGGCGGCCGTCCGGGACTCTGGCGGACCGTTTTCCTTCGATCGGTTCTTTCCCGACCCCGCGAGCGCCGCGGCTGAGCCGCAGCCACCTGCTCCAACGCCCAGCGAGACGCTCGCGTCTGCGCCGGCACCGGACCCCGTCCCGCCCACCGTAAGCGACGATCTCGCCCAGTTTTCCGCCTGGTTGAAAGGACTCGGAAATCCATGATCATCGGGATTCTGAACGGACCGAATCTCAATTTGTTGGGCACCCGTGAACCTCAGATTTACGGGTCGGCGACGCTCGATGACATCAACACCGGACTCGCGCACGTCGCAGCGGAACTCGGGGTCCGGCTGGAGCTCGCCCAGTCGAATACCGAAGGGACTCTGATCGATATCCTGCACGGGTGGCGCGGCGTGGTGCAGGGGGTGGTCGTCAACGCGGGCGCCTATACGCACACCAGCCTCGCGCTGCGTGATGCCTTCACCGCCACGTCGATTCCGTTCGTAGAGGTTCACCTGTCGAACGTGTATGCACGCGAACCGGAGCGGCACCACAGCATGCTCGCGGGCGTGGCCATCGGTTCCGTGACCGGCCTCGGCGCGGACGGCTATGCATTCGCGCTGCGGGGGCTGGTCTCCACGCTGCGTCGGCGCGCGTGAGCGACCACGGCGTCCCCGCGCCGACCGAGCCCCGGCCGACGCGGCTGGCGGCACTTCGCGATGCGCTGGCCAGAGCCGACCTTGACGCGTTGTTGGTCACCTCGCTGGCCAACATCCGTTATCTCACGGGCTTTTCGGGCAGCAATGCGTTGCTGGTGATCACCGCCAAGGACTGCGTGCTGATGACCGACTTCCGGTACGCCACGCAGGTCGAGGAGGAGGTCGGCGGGCACGCGATGATCCGGATCGAACGCGCCAACCTGTGGACGGGGCTCTGGGCACAGCTCGGGGCCCTGGTGAGTGTGGAGCGGATCGGCTTCGAGTCGATGGGCCTCGTGCATCAGGATTTTGCCAGACTCCTGGAGCAGGGCGCGCGCTGGTCGTGGCGTCCGACGACGGAGATCGTGGAAACGCTGCGCGCCGTGAAAGACCCTGGCGAAGTGGTGCTCATCGAGCGCGCTGTGGCCATGGCGGAAACCGCACTGCGGCTGACCGTGCCGATGCTTCACCCGGGGCTCACCGAAACGGCCGTGGCGGGTATCCTCGAACGCCACCTTCGCGAAGCCGGGAGCGAGGCCTTTCCGTTCCCCAGTATCGTCGCGTCCGGGCCGCGGTCGGCGCTTCCGCACGCCCGTACCAGCGAGCGGGTGCTCGAAACGGGGGATTTCGTCCTGCTCGACTTCGGAGCCGTCACGGCGGGCTATTGCTCGGACATTACGCGCACGTTCGTGCTTGGACGCGCGACCGACGGGCAGCGGGAGGTCTACGACGTCGTGCGCGAGGCAAATGCACGCGCTTCGGGCGCGATTCGGGTTGGAATGACGGGGATGGCTGCAGATGCGGTTGCGAGAGACTACATTGACAGTCGCGGATTTGGTGAGGCCTTCGGACATTCGCTCGGTCATGGGATCGGGCTGGAAGTGCACGAAGCACCTCGCCTCAGCCGCGTCGTCGAGACTCCCCTCGCTGCCGGAACGGTGGTGACGATCGAGCCCGGGATCTATCGGGCGGGCTGGGGCGGGGTGAGAATCGAGGATAACGTGTACTTGTCCGATGCGGGTCCGCGTATCCTGACGGGATACCCGCGTGACCTGCACGAGCTCTCCTGATGCCTGTACGCTCGGCGTGCTCTGCGCCGATGACCTCCCTTTGACTTCCCCGCCATGATCGACCTGCGCTACGTGAAGAAGCTGATCGAGATGCTCGACGGCTCTACGGTGGATTCCATCGAGATCTCCTCAGACAAGGGGATGAAGCTCCGCATCTCGAAGAGCTCCCAGCAGCGCGTGGCGGCCCTGACGGTCGCTCCCCAGATGGCCGCTCCCGTTCCGATGGCGCCGGTGTTGCCCGCTGGCGGCTCGGAGCGTCCAGCCGGAGAGGGTGTGGCCGTGGCGCCGAAGGCCGAGGCACCGAAGGTCGCGCTCCTTGAGATCAAGTCGCCGATGGTGGGCACGTATTATTCTGCTCCCGAGCCGGGTGCGAAGCCGTATGTCAACGTCGGCGATCGTATCAGCAAGGGTCAGATCGTGTGCATCATCGAAGCGATGAAGATCATGAATGAGCTCGAGTCCGAGTTCGACGGCGTGGTGCGCGAAGTGAACGTCACCGATGCGCATGCGGTCGAATACGGGCAAGTGCTCTACCGCCTGGATCCGACCGGCTGAGACGCGATGACATGACGATGGGCTCCGGTGCCGCTCCAGTTCCTGTCACCGCGACGGGATCTGGCACGGGCCTCGATCTGAAAGCCGCACTGCAGCGCATGGTGCGCGAGGGCGCGTCCGACCTGCACTTAAAAGTCGGACGGCCCCCCACGCTGCGATTGCACTCGGACCTCGTCCCGCTGGACATGCCACCGATGCGCCCGGAGGAGCTCCGGTCGCTCGCCGAGCACCTGCTCCCACCCGCGCAACTCCGTGAGTTTGTGGAGATGCGTGAGTCAGACTTCGCGATCAACGTCCCGGGGATCGGCCGGTTCCGCGTCAATGTCTACCAGCAGAAGGGTACGGTGGCCTTTGCGATGCGCGCGATCGCGCACGCGGCGGCGTCCATCCGCGACCTGAACCTGCCGCCGGTGCTTGAGCAGTTGGCGCTCAAACCGCGCGGGTTGGTGCTGGTCACCGGCGTCACCGGTTCCGGGAAGAGCACCGCGCTGGCCGCCATGGTGCACCACATCAACGAGCGCCGTAGCGCGAACATCATCACGATCGAGGATCCGATCGAGTTCGTGCACCGTGACGTACAAAGTCACATCAATCAGCGGGAAGTGGGAACGGACACCGCGTCGTTCTCGCAGGCACTGCGTCGTGTGCTGCGTCAGGACCCCGACGTCATCATGATCGGAGAAATTCGGGATCTCGAGACGCTGGATGTCGCCCTCAAGGCGGCCGGCACCGGTCACCTCGTCTTTTCGACGCTGCACACGACCGATGCGACGCTCACGATCAATCGCATCCTGTCCTTCTATCCGCCGCATCAGCAGAACGAGGTGCGTTTCGCGCTGGCGAACGCGCTGTCGTCGGTGGTTTCGCTCCGCCTCGTGCCTCGGGCCGACCGGCCGGGGCGTGTGCCCGCCTGCGAGGTGCTGGTGAACACCGAGGCCGTGCGTGACCAGATTCGCGACCTGTCGTCGACGCTCAATATCCCCGATCTGATCAAAGAGGGGAGCATGGCCTACGGGATGCAGAGCTTCGATCAGTCGTTGATGAACTGGTATTCGCGCGGGGTGATCTCCTACGAGAGCGCGCTCTTCCATGCGACCAACCCGGCGGAGTTCGCGCTCCGGATTCAGGGGGTTGATGGCACCAGCGATACCAATTGGGACGGATTCCGGCAAGGGAGCTCCGCGACCTGATTGGTGGCGGCGGGACTGGCGGCAGGGCTTGGACCCTGCCACCATACGGCATGTTCAAAAAGGTCCTAATCGCCAACCGCGGTGAGATCGCTCTCCGCGTCATTCGCGCTTGCCGTGAACTCGATGTCCAAACGGTCGCCGTGTACTCCGAGGCTGACCGCGAGTCGCTGCATGTGCGCTTCGCCGACGACGACGTCTGCATTGGGCCCGCCCCGGGTCGTGATTCGTACTTGAAGATCCCGCGATTGATCGCGGCGGCCGAGATCACCGGTGCGGACGCGATCCACCCCGGCTACGGATTCCTCGCCGAAAACGCGGAGTTCGCCGAGACCTGCCGCGCCTCGGGCATTGCCTTCATCGGTCCCACGCCGGAGCAGATCCGCGTGATGGGCGACAAAGCCTCGGCCCGGCGTGCGATGGCCGAGTGCGGGGTGCCGATCGTGCCGGGATCACCCGGGCCGGTGGACGACCCGGAAGAGGCGCTGGAGTTCGCCCGTAGCATCGGCTTCCCGGTCATCATCAAGGCGGCGGCCGGCGGCGGTGGCAAGGGGATGCGCGTCGCGCGCGATCCCGATGACTTCCTCCGCTCCTTCCAGCTCGCGCGCTCCGAGGCGCTCTCGGCGTTTGGCAACGGCGACGTGTACGTGGAGAAGTTCCTCGAACGCCCCCGCCATGTCGAATTTCAGGTGATGGGCGATATGCACGGCAACGTGATTCACCTCGGTGAGCGCGATTGCTCCGTGCAGCGTCGACACCAGAAGCTGATCGAAGAGGCGCCGTGCCCGGTCATGACGCCGGAACTCCGCGAGCGGATGGGCGAGGCGGCGGTACGTGGGGCGAAAGCGATCAACTACGTCGGGGCGGGCACCGTGGAAATGCTGCTCGACGAAGACGGATCGTTCTTCTTCATGGAGATGAACACCCGTATTCAGGTTGAGCACCCGGTCACCGAAATGTTGACGGGGGTTGATCTCGTGAAGGAGCAGATTCGCGTCGCCTCGGGGTTGCCGCTGTCGGTCATGTCGACCCCGGCGTTTCGTGGTCACGTCATCGAGTGCCGCGTGAATGCCGAGGATCCGAGCCGCAATTTCCAGCCGTCTCCCGGCAAGCTGGAGGTGTTCCATCAGCCCGGTGGCCCCGGGGTGCGGGTGGATACCCATGCCTACGCCGGCTACACCGTGCCGCCGTACTACGATTCGATGATTGCGAAGCTCATCGTCCAGGGGAACACGCGGGACGAGGCGCTCAAGCGCATGCAGATCGCCCTCGAGAGTTTCGTCATCGAAGGCGTGAAGACGACCATGCCGTTTCTTGCCCGCGTGATGCAGCACCCCGGTTTCAAAGCGGGGAAGGTGCACACCAAGTGGCTCGAGTTCGAGGGATCTGACCTGCTCAAGGAACCGACATAGTGCGCATCGATGTGCTGCTCGGTGAGGCGCTGGTCGTGCCGGCCGATGTAGCGGATCGGGTGGTCGTGGTGATCGACGTGCTTCGTGCGGCCACCACCGTGGCAGCGGCTCTCGATGCGGGAGCGCGAGCGGTGATTCCATTTGAGACGGTGGATGAAACGGCGTCGTGCGCGAAGTCCTACGCGCGAGGGGAAGTGCAGCTGGCGGGCGAACGGCGCATGGTGAAGATCGACGGATTTGACTTGGGCAATTCGCCTGCCGAGTACACACCGGCCTCGGTTGGCGGCCGGACGATTCTGTACACGACGACGAACGGCACGATGGCTTTGGCCGCCACGCATGGCGCGCGGGCCTGCTTCTTCGCCGGGTTCGTGAATGTGGCGGCCACAGTGGCCGCGGTACGGTTGGCCGCTGGGCGTGGCGCCGATGTGACGATGATCTGCGCGGGCCATGAGCGTCATGTGGCGCTCGAGGATCTGGTGTGTGCCGGGCGGCTCGTGCGCGGCATCTCGGCGGGGCGTGAGGTCACACGCGGCGATGGGGCGCGTGTGGCCGAGATGGCCGAACGGCCGTTTCAGGGCGGCATCGCCTCGGTGGCACTCGAAGCGGCCCATGCGCGGTCGCTGATCGCGGCGGGATTCGAGCGCGACGTGGAGCTGTGCCTCACGCTCGATCGCTATGAGCGGGCCGTGCGGTACCACGAGCGCCAGCTTCAGCTCGAGCCGGCGACCTCCAAAGAGGACTGAGGGATGGAATCCGCCGTGCTGCGCCGAGAGTTATCGGGGATCGCACTGACGCTGCTCGCGGTGTTTCTCGCCGGTGCGCTGATCTTCAATGCGCCGGATGCCGCGCAGTCGTGTCTCCAGGCGACCGGCGTCTTTGGACCCGCGGGGACCTGGGCGCGCTGCGCGCTCGTGAGCACGGTCGGCATTCCCGGCGCGGCGATCGTGGCCGTAGGGTGCGTGGTCGTGGCACTCACGCTGTTTGGCCGCATTGCGCGCGCCGACGACGCCAGCGACTGGGGGGTGCTTTTCGCCGGGACCGTGACGTTGGTACCGGTGGCGATCGGACTTGCCCTCGGCGGCGAACCGTCGGCGTCTGACAGTGCCGGCTTGTGGGGAAGCTTCGCCGCGCACTACCTGCGCAAAGGGCTCGGCTCGGCCGGCGCCTGGGTGTTCTTCCTCTTGGCCACCAGCGCCCTCACGGTAGCCACCTTGCGTTGGAATCCGATCCGGGTCCTCCTTGGTTCAGGGGTACGCCGGGCCGATTCCAGCGAGGTCGGCGCGGCCGAGGCAGGTGGGCGTGCCGTCGTGAGCAGTCGGCGGCGCCCCACGCTCGCCCAGCAGCTCGAGCCTGCCCCTGACGAACTGCCGGCCATTGATCCCGTGCTGGCTCGGGACGTGCTGGCCCTCGACACGACGGACGCGCGCAGCACAGTGCCCGACATCGGGCGCGACAGCGTGAAAGCAAAGAAACCGCCGAAGGATGCTCCGCGTCCGGTGCCGGCGGCGGTTGAAGCGGCGCTTGACGCGTCGTCTGAGCCCTCACCGTTCAGCGACGACCTGCCGCCGACGACGTTGCTCACGGCCGCGCCCGCCCGAAACGCGGACGTGGGAAAGCGCGAGCTGGACATGGCCGGTGAGAAGCTGATGACCACCCTGCGTACGTTCAAAGTGGACGGCGAACTGGTTGGCCGGACAACTGGACCGACGGTCACCCAGTTTGAGATCGAGCCCGCGCCCGGCGTGAAGGTGCGCCAGATCGCGGCGCTGGCGGACGATCTGGCGTTGGCCATGCGGGCACCGAGCATCCGGATCGTGGCTCCCATTCCGGGACGGGGAGCCGTTGGCGTGGAAGTCCCCAATCCGTCGCCGGAGATGGTGGTGCTGCGTGAGGTACTCGAATCGTCCGAGTTCCGGCAGATGCGCGCGGCGCTCCCGATTGCGCTCGGCAAAGACCTCGAAGGGCGCGCGGTGATCGCCGACCTCGCGAAGATGCCGCACCTGCTGATCGCCGGTGCGACCGGGTCCGGAAAATCCGTCTGCGTGAACACGATCATCACGAGCCTCGTGTATCGGCACACGCCCCGCACGCTGCGATTCTTGATGGTCGACCCCAAAATGGTCGAACTCAGCGTGTACAACACGCTGCCGCACCTGCGCCATAAAGTGATTACGGACAACCGCGATGCGGCGTCCGTGCTCAAGTGGGCGGTCATGGAAATGCAGGACCGGTACCGTTTGCTCGAAGCGAACGCGTGTCGGAACCTGCAGGAGTTCAATCGTCGGGTACAGCAGCACGCGGACGGCGAGGGCGCTCCGCTTCAGAAACCGCGCAATCTCGAGGTGGCCTTCGAGGATCGCACCTATGCCGGCGGCGTATTGCCGTACATCGTCGTGGTGATCGACGAAATGGCCGACCTGATGATGACGGTGCAGGCGGAGGTCGAAACCCCCATCGCCATGCTCG
>CANHNQ010000015.1 GCA_947462095.1 Gemmatimonadota bacterium | reverse complement strand
TTTTTCAAGCGGATTGGAATCCATCACGCGTTCTTCTACGACCTGATTTTCGCGGAAGGCTCCAGCCTGGCGGAGCATTTTGTCGACGAGGGTGGTCTTCCCGTGGTCGACGTGCGCGATGATGGCGACGTTGCGAATCTGCATAGCCTCAAAAGTTAGTGGGGCCATGCACTTAGAGACAATGGGGGGCTCCGTCACGGGCCCGTGACGGCCCTCACCCGGCGGCGCTCATTCGGCGCGACGTCGCTCCACCATCTCCACCGCCAGCCGCATGGCCGCCACCAGGCTCTCGGCGCTGGCCACCCCCTGCCCCGCGATGTCCAGTGCGGTGCCATGATCGGGGCTCGTGCGCACGAACGGGAGCCCCAGCGTGACGTTCACCGCACTGCCGAAACTCGCCACCTTGATCGCCGTCATCCCCACGTCGTGATACGGTGCGATCACGGCATCGAACTCGCCGCGCATCGCCCGCACGAACACGGTATCGGCCGGGTACGGCCCCGCCATCCCCGCCTCCCGGGCCACCGGCGCCAGCAGGTCATCGTCTTCGTGTCCAAACCGCCCGCTATCCCCCGCGTGCGGATTGAGGGCGCAGAGGGCCAGCCGGGGCTCGGCGATACCGAAGTCGCGGCGCAGCCCATCGCGGGTGGCGTGCGCCGCCTGCAACAGCGCCTCGCGCGTGACCGCCGCCGGCACATCCCGCAACGCGATGTGCGTCGTGGCCAACACCACCCGCAACCGGTCCGACGCCAGCATCATCGTGGCCGGTGCGCCGGCAATCTCGGCCAGCATCTCGGTGTGCCCCGGGAAATCGAAGCCGCCCGCCTGCAGCGCCGCCTTGTCGAGCGGCGCCGTCACGAGGCCGTCCACCTCGCCCGCCAGCGCCATGCGGGCGGCGCGCTCCACCGCCCGCCCGGCCAGCTCTCCGGCATGGGCGATATCAACGGCGGTGTTGCCGGTGGGGGACCATGCACCGATCGACTCGTGCACCGGCACCGGTGTGCCTGTTGGGCCGATCACATACCACGAAGCGCCCAGCGCCGCGATCCGCGGGTCACTGAGCGCCTTGGCGGCGATCTCCGGGCCGATGCCACGAGGATCGCCGAGCGTGAGCGCGAGGCGCATCACCGTTACCGCCTTACGGCGTGACCGTCTGCTTCGACGGATCGTACCGCACGGACACGTACGTCTGCTTCTTGAGCGAATCGATGAGGCGACGCATGCTGCGCTCTTCGGAGAGCTGCGAACGCAACCGCTCACGCACTTCCTTGAGCGTGTACTCGCCCGCTTCGTCAAGGAACGTGACCTGCGCCACGATGAACTTGCTCACGCCGGCCGACGGATCCGGCATCGGGAACGGATCGATGATGTCCCCCAGCTTCTTCCCTTCGAGGGCGTTGCGATACGGCTCCGGCAGCTCGCTGCGCGGATACTCGGGGATGGTTTTGTCTTCGCCACCCGCATTATCGTGATACTTCACGCTGAGCGAATCGAAGCTGCCACCGGCCCGCCACGCGGTGACGATGCTGTCCGCCAACGCCTTCGCCCGCGTTTCATCGGCCGTGTCGACCGTGGGACGGATGAGGATGTGGCGGGCCTTCACTTCGGCCGGCTGCACACGATCCACGCGGATGATGTGAAAGCCGAACGCCGTTTCGACCACGGGGCTGATGATCCCCGGATTGAGCGCGAACATCATGCGATCGAACTCCGGCACCATGCGACCACGGCGATTCCAGCCGAGATCCCCACCGAGTTCCTTCGTGCCGTCCATCGATTCCTTCTTGGCGATGTTCTCGAAGTCTTCGGGGTGCTTATCCAGCTCGACACGGATCGAGTCGATCTTGGCGCGGGCCTTCTTCTTCGACTCGTCCGACGGCTTGGTGGCGATGACCACCTGCCGCAGCCCCACGCGCGCTTCCTTGCGCGGCAGCTTCGTGCGGTTGGACTCGAACGCCTCGTTGATCTCGGCTTCCGTGACATTCACCGCCGTCATCTTGCCGTCGCGCTTCAGCTTGCCCACGACTTCCTGCTGCAGGTTGCGACGCTTGAGCTGGTCATTTTGCAGCTTGCGCCACTCATCGACCGTCCCGAAGCCCGCCTCCTTGAGCGCCGTCTTGAACTCGCCTTCCGTCTTGAACTGCGCGCGGATCTGCTTCTCGTTGTCGTCCACGGAGCGCTGCAGTTCGGCCTCGTTGGGCTCGACCTTCAGCTCCTTCGCCTTCTGCACCAGCAGCTCGGCTTCCACCAGCTGCTGCAAAATTTCCTGCTCGAGCTTCACGAGATCCTGCGCCGAGGTGACCTTGGCGCCAGCCTGGCGGGCCGAATTCACGGCGGCCAGCACCTCCGAGACGAGCACGACCTGATCACCAACCACGGCTGCAACGCCGTCCACGGGCAACCCCTTGGGCGGCGCCGTATCGGCGACCGCCTTGGGGGCCGGCTTGGGCGCGTCCTGCGCGAGCGTAACCGACAACGGCGCCGCGATGATCGCGGCGCCGGTCAGCAGAGAAAGCAGTCTGGGCATCATTCCGTATAGTACCCGGTCGGATGACCAGGGGTTCGTTGAAAGACGGGCTTACTTCTTGGTCGTGTCAGGCGTCGGAGCCGCCGCACCAGGAGCGGCCGCGCCCGCGGCGCCCTTGCCCGCCTTGAGCGAGTCGGCCGTGGCACGCACGGTCTTGGCCTTCTCGATCACCTTGTCGAGCCCCGCGTCGTTGATCGAGAAGTCGTACTTCTTCTGCACCGCGCGGGCCACCGGGTACGGCACGTCCACGAACGGCACTTCGTTCTTGATCAGCTTGTCGAAGAACGCCTCGATCCGCGCGGCCGCGACCTTCGCCTTGTCGCCACCGGCCTTCGCGCTGTCGGCGAGCTTCGACGGCTCGACGTTGAGCGAGGTCCACGTCTGCGTGACGGCGTTCTTGAAGTTCAGATACAGGTTCGACATCTCCGCGGTGTCGAGCACCGACTTGGCGCTGTCCGCCTGATGGAGCACGAGCTCGTTGCGCACGATCTGGCGCACGAACTTCTCGACCAGCGTGTCCGGCGCGTTCATGAGCTGCGGACGGATCTGCGAGTTGGGCGGGTAGGCCGCGACCCAATCGGCGAATTCCGACGCCGTGAGTTCGCCGCTCTTGTACGTGGCGAGCTTGTCGTTGTCCTTCGCGTAGCCCAGCGGGTTGCGCGCGATGGCCTTGGCCTTCACCGCCACGCCCGACGTCAGCTGCACCGCGTTCGACGACTCGACCTTCGCGAGATAGGTGCTCTCGGCGATCTGCACGTTCCGCTGCTTGGCGATCGGCGCAAACTTCTCGGCGACGTCGGCATACGGCGAGCGATAGATCACGTGGTACCCGAACGACGTGGCGCACACCGGCGAGATCTCGCCCGGCTTGATGGCCATGACGCACTTCTCGAACTCGGGCACCATCATGCCCTTGCCGAACAGACCAAGGTCACCGCCGCGCTCACCCGCGCCCGGCTCGTCGCTCTTGGCGGCCAGCTTGGCGAAGTTGGCCGGCGTGGCTTCGGCACGGATACCTTCGGCCTTCTTCAGCGCGGCGGCCTTCTGCTCCGGCGTCGCGCCGGCGTCAACCTTCACGAGAATGTGACGGGCAGCCATCGCCTCGCCGTTCATGTAGCGCTGCTCGTCCGGTCCCGGGGTGAGCGTATCCCAGCCCTTCGAGACGTTGTCATAGAACTTCTTGACGCGGATGTTGTCGATGTTCGACCACAGCGCCTGATCCATGGTCTTCTTGTCGGCAAGCGAGTCGCCCTCGGCGGCGGCCACGCCCACGAGCTGGTAGTTCACCCAGAGCTCGGCGATGGAGCGCGCGACGTCCTTTTCGAGCGGGGCCTGCGAGGTGCCCAGGATGTCCGCCAGGCGCGTCACGGAGAGCTGTTGGTCACCGGCCGACGCCGCGACGTCCGGATTGGACGCGGCGCCACAGGCAACGGCGAACGCGACGGCAGCGAGCACGGACAAACGATACGATTTCATCAGGTCGAACTCCGGCACCGGAGTGAAGAGAAGTGTTGGTGAGACCCCGACGGCAGCCGGTCGGCCGTCGTCAGGGAGCGAGGGCACGCAGCGCGCGCACCAGGCCCTCGAGCATTTCCGCCCCACCCAATCGGGTCAACTTGAGCGCCAGCGGCTGGGTCCGACGGACGTCCACTTGGAACTGGACTCCGTGAAACGCCGCTGACAGCCCCTTCAGGCGAGGAACTGCGTCAGCCCTGAAACTAACACGGGCTTCGGAGGCCCGCACAAGCACCCCCTCCACGCCAAGCGCCGCGCCCAGCACCCGAAGCATGGCGCTGGCAAAGAGCGCCTGCGCCGCCGCCGGCATCGGGCCGAACCGGTCGCGCACCTCCAGCTGAAGCGCCTCGATGTCCTGCGGCTCGCGCAACGCCGTGAGACGGCGGTACACGTCGAGCTTGGCCTCCTGCGACGTGATATAGTCGTCGGGGAGGAACGAGGGGAAATCGAGCGACACGTCGGCCGGAATCCACGCTTTCTGGCCGCCGGCGTCGGACAGTTGCCGCACGGTCTCATCGAGCAGCCGCAGGTACAGATCGAAGCCCACGGAATGCACGAAGCCCGACTGCTCCGACCCGAGCAGATTCCCCGCGCCGCGCAGTTCGAGGTCTTTCAGGGCAATGCGGTAGCCGGCGCCGAGCTCGGTGTGGTGCTCGAGCACGGCCAGACGACGTTCGGCGTCTTCGTCGACGCGATCGGGGACCAGCAGGTAGCAGTACGCGCGACGATGCGACCGCCCCACGCGCCCGCGCAGCTGATAGAGCTGCGCCAGCCCCAGGTGATCGGCCCGGTTCACGAACATCGTGTTGGCGTTCGGCACGTCGAGGCCGCTCTCCACGATGAGGGTGGACACCAGGATGTCCACCTCATGCTCCACGAACTGGCGCATCACCACTTCAAGCTCGCGCTCCTTCATCTGCCCGTGCCCAACGGCCACCGTGGCGCGCGGCACGATCCGACGCAGATGATCGGCGATCGCTTCGATGGTTTCGATGCGATTGTGCACGAAGAACACCTGCCCCCCGCGGTCGAGCTCGCGTGAGATGGCTTCCTCGATCAGGGCGTCGTCGAACGGCTCCACGAACGTGAGCACCGGCGAGCGGTCGCGCGGCGGGGTCTGCATGAGCGTGAGATCGCGAAGCCCCGCCAGGCTCTGGTGCAGCGTACGCGGAATCGGCGTGGCCGTGAGGGTGAGCACATCGGTCTGCAGCTTGAGCTGCTTGAGCCGTTCCTTGTGCTTCACACCGAAGCGGTGCTCTTCGTCCACGATGATCAGCCCGAGGTCGGCGAACTCGACGTCGGGGCTGAGCAGGCGATGCGTGCCGATGATGATGTCGATCTGCTTCTTCTTGAGCTTCTCCACCACGACGGCCTGTTCCTTCGCCGTCTGAAATCGGCTCATGACTTCCACGGTTACCGGGAAGTCGGCCAACCGATCGCCGAAGCTGCGCGCGTGCTGTTCGGCCAGAATCGTGGTGGGCACCAGCACCGCCACCTGACGCCCCCCCTGCACCGCCTTGAAGGCGGCCCGAATCGCGATCTCGGTCTTGCCGTACCCCACATCGCCCACGAGCAGGCGATCCATGGGCCGATCGCTCTCGAGGTCGCGCTTCACGTCTTCGGTGGCTTTCCGCTGATCGGGCGTGTCCTCGAACAGGAACGAGCTCTCGAGCTGCCGCTGCCACGCCGTGTCCACGCCGTGCGTGGGGCGCGTGGCCACTTTGCGGCGGGCGTACAGATCGAGCAGCTCCTGTGTCATCTCGAGAATCGCCATGCGCGTTTTTTCGCGCTGCTGCTTCCAGCGATTGCCGCCCAGCTTGTGCAGCCGGGGCGCCGGGGCGTCTTCGGACACGTCACTCGCGCTGCGGTACCGCTCGATCTGATCGATGCGGTACAACGGCACGTTCAGGCGATCGCCCCCTTCGTACTCGATGACCGCGGCTTCGATCGTGCTCTCGCGCACGAAGATTTTTTCGATGCCCCGATAGATGCCGATGCCGTGCTCGAGGTGCACGACGTAGTCACCCGGCTTGAGCGCCCCGATGGTATCGAGGGGGGCGCCGGTGCTGTACTTGCGCGTGCGGCGCAACCGGCGATCACGACGGAAGATCTCGTGATCGGTGAGCACCCGCACGACGTTCGGGATAATGAACCCGCCGCCCAACACACCGATGGCGAGCGACGCCGACAGCGGGCCGTCTTCGCCCAGCAGTTCGTCGAGGCGTTCCACCTGCCCGGCGTTGTCGCACAGAATGACCGTGTGCAGCCCGTCGCGCTGCAGCTTGCGCAACACGCGCAGATCGCGCGAAATCGATTCGGGCGGACGGGTGGCAAACGCCACGTCGGGTTCCGCGCCCTGCGGCTGGAGGTCGGCCGACGAGGCACTCACCGCGCGCTGCGGCGGCGGCGCGATGCGAATGGTGCCGAAGCGCGCCAGTGTACTCGCCATCTCGGGCGGCGCCACAAACAGCCGCTCCCGACGCACCCATTCTTCCCCGCGACGGCGCGCGAGTTCGAGATGGTGCGCGGCTTCGTCCCACGTGCGCACCAGCTCCGGCAGCACCGACGTGCCCGACGGCATGATAACCACGGCATCAGGCGGCCAGAGCGAGGGGAGCGACACGCGTTCGGCGTCCCCCTCGTCGTCGCGCACGCGCCCATCCACCGGCAGGATCAGCGCCAGCTCGGCGTCGCGCGTGCTACGCTGCGTGTTGAGATCGAAGTGGCGCAGCTCGACGATGTCGTCGCCCCAGAACTCGAGGCGCACCGGTTCGGCCATGCCGAATGAGTAGATGTCGATGATGCCGCCGCGTACGGCGAACTGCGCGACGTCTTCCACCATCGGGACGCGCTCGAACCCAATCGACTCGAGATGCGCCGTGAGGTCTTCGAGACGACGCACGTCGCCCTTGCGCAGCTCGAGCCGCGCGCCGGCGAGGGCCCGTGGCAACGCGGTTTGCTCGAGCACGGCGCGCGCCGTGGTGAGCAGCAGCCGCACCCCGCTGCGCCCGAGCTTCTCGAGCGTTTCCACCCGCTCGCCGGCCACTTCCGCGTGCGGCTCCACTTCGCCGAAGCCTTCGCGCGGCGGATACAACGCCACGGGGATGTCGTCGACCAACGACTGCAGGTCGGCCAGCCACCGTTCGGCGTCCCCGACCTGATCGGTGATGACCACCACCAACCGCTGCGGCAGCGCGCGGGCGAGGGCGGCCACGAACACCGCGTCGGCCGACCCGGCGAGTCCACCAACGCGGAGGCTCTGACCAGGACCGGGAATCGATTTGTGCACTCGTGCGAACGCGGGCAGCGCCTCGATCGCATCGAGCAGTCTGGGAAGACCCATCAGTGTCTCGCCAACCAGGCTTCGGCCAACAAGGCCGCGAGGGCGAGGGCCACCAGCGGCACCAGCAGGCCATGACCGGCCGCGCGCTCAAACACCAGCGTGCGCCACGCACTCGCGCTGGTGGCCGGCGTGACATCACGTCCGGCAATGTGGGTACGCATGGCGGCGACCGCGCTGTCTGCTCCCCCCTGCCCGATCCCCACCACGTCCGACTCCTCCGGCTCCGGATTCACCACCAACGCGCCGATGCGCGCGGTCTGCCGACGGAGGTAGTACACCCCCGCTGCATTGGGAACGGTGAGACGGTCGCCATTGGTGCCCACGACTTTTCCATCGGGGCCTTCGAGCCCCGTGACGCCACGCACGCCGGCCAGATGTTCGCCGGGGACGGCTTCGATGAGACGCCCATCTTCACCCAGCCGGCGCGAGAGTGCCTCCAGCAGCCACGGCACGAACGCCGCGCGCAGTGGGAGCTCAGTGGCCTCGGGCTCGAGTGGCGAACCGATGAGCACATAGCCATCGCCCGCGACGGCCCAGGCCGATCCGCCGGCGGTGGCCAGCGTGTCCGGAATGACCGGGGTGCTCGTGCCGGTCGAGGAGGCGCCACCGGGCGAATACACGAGCGGATAGCGCAGGCGCACCGGCGTCCCTTCGAACACGCGCGCCGAGGCGGCCGTGGTGTCGAGGGGCGCGCCGTCCGAACTCGCCGCCCGCGCCAGCACGAGGTTCCGCGCGATCGCGCCGAAGCGCCACGGGATCCCGAGGCGCGTGAGCGTGCGATTCGCTTCACCGATGCGCACCGGATCGAGCGGTGCGGTGAGCAGCACCGGCAAGCGGACACCGGCGGCGTCGGCACCGGCCACGGTCACACTGCGCGCCGTGCCTTCGGCGCCCGGCTCGAGGCGCTTTTCTTCCACGAGGGTCGCCAGTGCGGCGGACAGGAAGGGTCCCCCCTCGCGACGAACGGCAACCATCGGCGGCGGGGCCACGCGCACGGCAAACCATCGGGCGTCGTCGCCGCGCAGCGCGTCCGCATCCACCTCGACCTTGCCGCGCACCCAGCCTGTCGTGTTGCTCGCCAACCGCTGGGTGAGCCGCACCGGTGCCCCCACCGGCGCACTCGCCACCGCGCCACGCGCCACCGTGCGTCCATCCAGCTGCAGTCGCCACTCCGACGAGTCGGGGGCGCTGATCGCGAAACTCACCGTGCCCGACGGCGTCCAGCGGGCGGGCTCGGCCCGGGCCGCCACCACCGCGCGATTGCGCACGGTGGACGCGCCATGGGCCAGCATCACCACCGGGACCGCCCCCGCATCGACAAGGCTGTCCGTCGCGAACGCATTGCGCTGTCCGTCGCTGACCACGGCGACCACCGGCGCACGCGGACGCCCGCTGCGGGCGAGCCCCACGGCGCGACGGGTGGCGGCCGCGAGGTCACCGCGCCCACCCAACGGCGCGAGCCCGTTCAGTGACTCCAGCAGCGACGGCGCACTGCCGCCGATCACGCGGCCATCGGCGGTCACGATCCAGGCGCGATCGTCGCTGGACAGCTCGGCCAGCAGGCCGCGCACATCCGCCCGCAAACTGTCGAACACCGACCGTTCGGTGCCGATGATGCCGGTGCTCATGGAATTATCGAGCACGACCGCCAAGGCCACCGGCGCATGCCCGAACCCGGCCAGCGTGGCGATCGGACGCGCCGCCGCGAGCGCCAGCGCCAGCACCGCGAGGATGCGCAGCAGCAGCAACAGGCGGTGACGCAGCTTGAGATCGCGGCTGTGTTCCTGTTCCATGCGCGTGAGGTAGCGCACGGCGGGAAAATCCACCGTGCGACCGACCTTCCGACGCAACAGATGCACGAACAACGGCACGCCGACCAGGGTGGCCAGCGTCAGAAACAGCGGAGCGAGAAACGCCATCGAAAGGCTGCGAGAGGACTACAACGAAGTCGGGAACACCGGGAGAGGCGGGTGAATCAGATCATGGCACCGCGACCGTTCACACCGACCAGCTGGCGCAGCGGGCGGCCGAACGGTTCATCGGTCATGGCCACGGCATACCGCGCGCCGGCCCGGCCCAGTGCGGCGCGCCACTCGGCGAGCGCCTCCTGCACGGTGGCCTGATACGTGGTACGCACATCGGCGGGCGACGCCGGGACCTCGATCTTCGATTCGGGATCGCGGTAGCGTGCCTCACCGGACTCGGGGAAATCACGTTCGGCCGGATCCATCACATGCAGCACCAGCACCTCGTGGCCACGCGCCCGCAGTGTGCGCGCGGCATCCGCGACCGGCTCGGGGTCGGTGAGCAGGTCGGAGAGCAACACCACGAACCCTGGACGGCGCACCAGGCGGCCGGCCTGAAGCAGCGCCCCAGCCACATCGGAACTCGTCCCGCCACCCGGCTCAGAGAACGCCGCCATGAGCCGGCGCCACTGGGTGCGCTGCGAGCGCGGCGGCACCACATCGCGCAACGTCGTATCGAAGCGCACGAGCCCGACCGCATCACGCTGCCGCAGCAGCAGGAGCGCCACGGCCGCCGCCAGGCGCTCGGCATAGGCCAGCTTGGTGAGGCGGGCCGGGTCGCTGGTCCACTGCATGGAGGCGCTCACATCGAGCACCAGCATGGCCCGGGCGTTGGTCTCTTCCTCGAATTGCTTGACCACCCAGCGATCGGCGCGACCGGCGATGCGCCAGTCGAGATAGCGCAGATCGTCGCCGGGCATGTAGGGGCGGTGCTCCGCAAACTCGACGCTGAAGCCTTTGCGCGGCGAGCGGTGCATTCCGGTCACGAAGCCGTCGACGACCCAGCGCGCAACGAGTTCCAGGTGGCCAAGGGCCGCCAGGACGGTGGGGTCGAGTTGATCGGCGCGTGGCTTGGACATGTGCGTGAAGGATAGCCCGATGACCGCGGATTTGGGGTGGGGAGCCGCCGGCACCTCGGGACTGAACTGTTTGACATCTACGTCCGAGCCCCCATCCTTAGTTGAGGATCCGCGGATTACCCCCAATCGGAGCGCGACGATGACCAGCCGGTTTGGCATGCTGGCCGCCATGGCGTGTGTGACGCTGAGCAGCACGGCACTGGCGCAAGGTACGGCCACGGGTTCCGTGCCGGCGGCGCGCACGCCGCAGGTGATCGTGAGCGGCCTCACCGCCGTGACGTCGCTGGCGAACTGGCCCGGCCTCCAACTGTCGGTCAACAGGGACGCCTACGTCACGGTCTTCGCCGTCACGCGGACCAAGGGGTCGGCGCTGCCGATTCAGATCCTCTCGCCGACCCAACCACATGGCACCGGCAAGGTGAAGGCGGGGAAGATCGTCGCGCCCCGCCGCCTGCTCGGGGATGAGGCGATGCACCTGTTGAACTACGGCGAGTCCCCCCTGATCGTGGCCTTCGCATCGGCGGTGAAGCCGGAGCTGTCGGCGTTCACGGCTGGCGAACGCTGGGGGCACGACCTGCTGCTCGACACGCTGGCGGGGAGCGAACAGCAGATGGTCGAGATCCTGGCCAAGACGATTTATGCCGCCGGGGTGCCGTTCGACGCCGTGGTCAGTGCGCCGAGCGCGCTCACACCGGTTCCCACGATCGCCGATGCGTTCTCGTTCACGCACGGGCCGATCACGTTCGCCCGGTTCGCGACGAGTATCACGGGCCGGATCGAGGCGTCCCTCGATCCGGTCATCATGACGGCCGACGTGTACCAGAAAAGCGGTATGCTGCCGCAGGGCTCGATCAGCGGTGCTCCCTTCACCTTGAAGGGTGGCGCGACGGCGGCGATCGAGCAGGGTCGCATCGTGTACCTGCCTCCGCCACCGAAGCCACCCACCGCCGAGCAGCTGGGCAAACAGGGCGGCGGCGGTCCCGGCACCGCGCCGCCGCCTCCACCTCCGCGTTAACCCACGGGGAACCAACGCGTTACACGGCGGCCGCCCCCTCGGGGCGGCCGCCGGTCTCGTATCCGGTCCCCAGATTGCGGGGCGAATCGATTATCTTAAATGGCTGTCCACGCATCGCCCCTTCTAGCAAGGCAAACCGTTGGAACTCAGTCACATCCGCAACTTCTGCATCGTCGCGCACATCGATCACGGCAAGTCCACCCTCGCGGACCGCCTGATCGAGAAAACCGGCACGTTGCAGAAGCGCGAAATGAAATCTCAGGTGCTCGACACGCTCGACCTCGAGCGTGAGCGCGGCATCACGATCAAGCTCAATGCCGTGCGCATGAGCTACAAAGCGGGCGATGGGCAGAACTACGAGCTCAACCTGATCGACACGCCGGGGCACGTGGACTTCACCTACGAAGTCTCGCGGTCGCTGGCCGCCTGCGAAGGCGCGATCCTGGTGGTCGACGCGTCGCAGGGCATTCAGGCGCAGACGCTGTCGAACCTGTTCCTCGCCATGGACGCCGGTCTCGAAATCATTCCGGTGCTGAACAAGATCGACCTGCCGGGCGCGGAGCCGGAACGCCGTCGCCAGGAAGTGGTCGATCTGATCGGCTGCCGGCCGGAAGACGTGCTGCAGGTGAGCGGCAAGGAAGGCACCGGGGTGCCCGAGTTGCTCGAAGAGATCGTGCGGCGCGTGCCGCCGCCCTCGGGCGATGTGAACGGTCCGCTGCGGGCGCTCATCTTCGACTCGTACTACGACAAGTATCGCGGTGCCATCCCGAGCATCCGCGTGGTCGACGGTTCGATGCGCAAAGGCACCAAGATCACCTTCGGCGCGTCCGACAACGTGTACGAGGTGGCCGAAGTGGGCTACCTGCAGCTGCGCCAGGTCCCCACCGAGGTGCTGCATGCCGGTGAAGTGGGCTACGTGCTGGCCGCCGTGCGCTCGGTGCGTGAAACGCGCGCCGGCGACACGATTTTCGATCAGGACAATCGCGCCCCCGAAGCGCTGCCCGGCTACCAGGAAGTGAAGTCGTTCGTGTTTGCCGGTATCTACCCGACCGACACCACGCAGTACGAAACGCTGCGTGATGCGCTCGAGAAGATGAAGCTCAACGACGCGTCGCTGCAGTACGAGCCGGAAACGTCTACCGCGCTCGGCTTCGGCTTCCGCTGCGGTTTCCTGGGGCTGCTGCACATGGAAATCGTGCAGGAGCGGTTGGAGCGTGAGTACAATCTCGATCTCGTGACCACGGTGCCCAGCGTGGAGTACCAGGTCCTCAAGACCGATGGCACCGAGCTGCTGGTGGAAAATCCGGCACTCATGCCGCCGGCGGTGGTGATCACGCGCGTGCGAGAGCCGTACGTGCGCGCGCGCATCATGTGCCCGTCGGACTACATCGGCCCGATCATGACGCTCGGCATGGAGCGTCGTGGCATCTACAAGAACACGCGCTTCCTCGACACGGTGCGCGTGGAGCTCGACTGGGAGTTTCCGCTCGGCGAGATCATTCTCGACTTCTTCGACAAGATGAAAACGGTGAGCCGCGGCTACGCCTCACTGGATTATGAGATCCTCGAGTACCGCGAAAGCGATCTCGTGCGCCTCGATATGCTCATCAACGGCGACGCGATCGACGCGTTCTCGGTGATCGTGCACAAGGACAAGGCGTACGAGTGGGGGCGCAAGGTGGCCGAGAAGCTCAAGGAACTGATCCCGCGCCAGATGTTCGAAGTGGTCATTCAGGCCACGATCGGCATGAAGGTCATCGCGCGTGAAACCGTGAAGCCGCTGCGCAAGGACGTCACGGCGAAGTGCTACGGCGGCGACATCTCGCGGAAGCGCAAGCTGTTGGAGAAGCAGAAGGAAGGAAAGAAGCGCATGAAGCAGGTGGGCAGCGTGGAGATTCCGCAGGAAGCGTTTCTTGCGGTGCTGCAGGTCGATTGATGACGGCGAAGTAGGGCGTAGGGACTAGGGGGTAGGGAGTCGACGACTCCTTACCCCCTACTCCGTACTCCATACTCCGTACTCCTTACTTTGCTGTATGGTCTCCGCCGTCCTCCAAACCTCGTTCCTAGGCGACATGATCCTCACGACCCCGCTCATCGAGCGGCTGGCGCGTGCGGGTGACGTCCATGTGGTGGCGACGCCGGCGAATGCGGCGGTGCTGGCGAATCATCCGGCGGTGTCGTCGGTGATTGTGTACGACAAACGGAAGTCCGACGCGGGCGTTACCGGGCTGCGTCGGGTGGCGGCGCGAGTGCGGGCGACCGGCGCGACCACGGCGTACATGGCGCAGGGCTCGTGGCGTACGGCGGCATTGGCGCGGCTCGCCGGTGTGGAGAGCGTCGGGTTCGACACCTCGGCGGGACGGTGGTTGTACTCGCGCCGTGTGGCGTACCGCAACGACTGGCATCACGCCGTGCGCCTGTGGGCGCTGGCCGATGATCCGCGCGATCCCGCGCCCACCCCGACCCGCCTACGCCCTTCGCTGTATCCCGGCGCCCCCGACGAGGCGCAGGTGACCGCGCTGCTGGAGGCCGCCGACATCCCCCCCGGTGCGCCACTGATCGCGCTCGCTCCCGGCAGTGTGTGGGCGACCAAGCGCTGGCCGTCGTATGACGCATTGGCGGGTGAGCTCGTGGCGCGCCTTCCGGACCATCGCGTGGTCGTGATCGGCGCCGGTGGTGATGCCCCGCTGGCCGCGGCCATCGCGGACGCCGTGCGGCAACGCGGCGGCCGCCCGATCGTCGATACGACCGGCAGGCTTTCGCTGCTCGGATCGGCGGCCCTGCTCGCGCGCTGCACGGCGCTCGTGACCAACGACTCGGCGCCGCTGCATCTGGCCTCGGCGATGAACACGCCGACCATCAGCCTCTTCGGGCCCACGGTGCCCGCGATGGGATTCGGGCCGGTGGCGGATCGGCACGCCGTGCTGGAACGGGAGGGGCTCCCCTGTCGGCCGTGCAGCGCCCACGGCGGTCGCGCGTGTCCGCTGGCCCATTGGCAGTGCATGCGCGACCTGTCGGCGGGACGCGTGGCCGAGGCGGTCACGAGGATCAGCCAGACGTCGTGAGGGCGAGGCGATGCCTCTCGCCGGTGCCGAGGCTGGCACTGGGTGGCGGCGTTATCTTTTGCCCGTATGACTGCCCTCCCTGCCAACCAGTTCATTGTCGGTGTCGATCTTGGCGGCACCAACATTGTCGTCTGCGCCATGTCCGCCGACGGATCGCGCCAGTACGGCTTGAGCTCCGAACCCACCACGGCCCATGAGGGTGCCGATGGGGTGATCGCGCGCATGGCCCGCATGGTGAACGAATCCGTGACGGCGACCATGCGCGAGGCGGGTGTCACGCGCGACGCGTTTCTTGGCGTGGGCGTGGGCGCACCGGGACCGCTGGACCGCGAGAAAGGCATCGTACTCGTGGCGCCGAATCTCAACTGGCACAACATCCCGCTGCGCGATCGTATGACGGCGCTGACCGGACTGCCGGCGGCGCTCGACAACGACGCGAATTGTGCGACGTACGGCGAGTGGTGGGTGGGTGCCGCCAAGGGCGCGCGCAATGTGATCGGCATGACGATCGGGACGGGCATCGGCGGCGGCATCATCTTCGACGGCAAGCTGTATCACGGGTCGAGTGACGTGGCGGGAGAAATCGGTCACACCACGATCGACCAAACCGGTCGTCGCTGTGGGTGCGGCAATTACGGCTGCCTCGAGGCCTATGCCTCCGGGACGGCGATTGCCGAACGCGCGCGCGAGGCGCTGTCGTTCGAGCAGCAGTCGATTCTGCCGGACCTGGTGAACGGCGACGTATCGAAGATCACGGCCGCCACGGTGTATGCGGCCGCTGCGCAGCGCGATGTCGTGGCCGTCGAAATCGTCCGCGACACGGCCCGTTTCCTCGGCACCGGCATCGCGAATCTGCTGAACGTGTTCAACCCCGATTGCGTCGTGATCGCCGGCGGCGTGACGCAGGCCGGCGAGGCGTTGTTCGGGCCGCTCCGTCAGGAAGTCCGTCGTCGCGCATTCAAGCCGGCGGTGGATGCCTGCCGGATCGTACCCGGGACCCTCCCCGGCACCGCCGGGGTGGTGGGCGCCGTGGCTACGTTCATCGCGCAGCATACCGGTCGGCCGCCCGCGTGACGCACACCGACGGTGGGGCGCCAACGGCGTCGCGGAAAAAGCGGGTGGGCGTGATCGGCTCGTTCGTCTGGGACGTGCTGCATGGTCGTGACAAGCGCAGCGTCCCGGTGGAAGAATGGGGTGGCATCACGTACTCGCTGTCGGCCCTCGACGCGGCACTGCCGGACGACTGGGAGATCGTGCCGCTCGCGCGGGTGGGCGACGATCTGGTCGATCGCGCGCGCCTGTTCTGCCGGTCGTTGCGTCACATGGCGCCGGATGCGGAGATCATCGGCGTGCCGTATCCGAACAACCGCGTAGAGCTGCGCTATCTCGATGATGAACGGCGCACGGAACATCTCACCGGTGGCGTGCCGGCATGGACGTGGATGGGCCTCAAGCCCGTGCTCGATGCCGCGCGACTGGATGCGCTGTACATCAACTTTCTGAGCGGCTGGGAGCTCGACCTCGAGACCACGCAGTTGGTGCGGGCGCACTTCAGCGGCCCGATCTACTGTGATCTGCACATGAAGATCATGGCGGTGCTCCCCGATGGGCTGCGCGTGGCGCAACCGCTGCCCGATGTGGCGGCGTGGTGCGCCTGCTTCGATGTGCTTCAGGTGAACGAAGACGAGATGCAGATGATGGCGCCCGACTCGATGGCGCTCGCGGCCACCGCGATGGCCGCCGGTGTATCGTGCCTGTGCGTCACCCTCGGCAAGCGCGGGGCGGTCTACGTGGCGGCCCCTGGCTTCGAGCACCTGAGTGACCTCCCGCCCGCGCGAGGGCATACCTCTGCGCTGTCCACCTCGCCGCGCGGTGGCAGCGGCGCCCTTGGGGCGCTGCGTACGGGGCTGGTACCGAGTGTTCCACCACGGGTCGATGGCCCCGGTGATCCCACCGGATGTGGTGATGTCTGGGGCGCGACCCATTTCTCGCGACTGCTTGCCGGTGATAGGTTAACGGATGCGATTGCGACGGCGAATGCGGCCGCGTCGCGCAACGTCGAGCATCGCGGGGCCACCGGGCTCGCGAATCATCTTCGCGGAGAGCTGAGTCTTTCGTGACGACTGTCATCAGCGTACCGCCATCACTCGATGAGCACAGTTTCGAGCAGGTGTTCGAGCAATTGGCGTTGGTCCCCGACGGCGCCAAGATTCTCGTCGACGCGCGTCATGCGCGCTGGGCGTCGCCGTATGGACTGACGGCCCTGCTGTGTGTCGCACAGTCGCGCCCTGACCGCATGGGCTTCGCCGTGCCGGAGCATGCCGACACGGTGTCGTACTGGTCGCGCGCGGGCTTCTTCCGGCATGCGGCCGAGTTGTACGACATGCACGGCACCGTGCCACGGGCGCGTGACGTGCACGAGTCGGATGTGTTGCTCGAGATCACCCCGATCACCAAGAGCGACGACGTACATGGGGTCGTCGGGCGGATTCAGCAGAAGGCCGCCGACATTCTCCACGGTCAGCTCAATCTCGACACGGCGATCACCGGCGCCTTCGGCATGACGCTCAGTGAGTCGTGTCAGAACATCGTGGAGCACGCGGGCCTCGGGGGATGGGTGGCGGTGCAGACGTACAAGTATTCCCGCCGCCTCGGCCGTCGCGTGGTAGTGATTGCCGTGTGCGATGCCGGCGTGGGCTTCCGGAAGTCGCTCGAGAGCTCGCCGGGACATCGTCGCAGCGATCGCTGGGATGATGCGATGGCGCTCGAAGATGCCGTGCTGCGCGCCGTGAGCCGCTTCCGGCACGGTGACAAAGGCCGCGGTCAGGGGTTGGCCGGTATCCGTCGCTTCGTGGGACGCTGGGACGGCAAGCTCTCGGTGCGCAGCGGCACCGCCCGCATTGCCATCACCCCCGAGTGGGACGAAGATATGCCGATGACCGAAGGACTGCCCTTCTTTCCCGGCGCCCAGATGCAGGTCACGATTCCCGAACGACTGGGCGAGGCGCCCGTGCGCAGCCGCACTGCCGGTGCATCCCGCGGGCGGACGCGGAGCACGTTGTGACGGTCAACATCGACGTCGGGACCGTGTTGCGCGGCACGGTGTGCGATCTGTACTCCAATCTGGTCACACGTCCCACCGGCGCCGCCGTGCGCACGGCGATCGAGCAGCAGGTGGTCGAACTGGGGGCCTCGGTCGTGACCACGATCGATTTCTCGCAGGTCAACCTGCTCGATTTCTCGTGCGCCGACGAGATCGTCGCCAAGCTCCTGCTGCGCTACGCGAGCGACGATGGCCTCCCGGGCTTTCTCACGTTCCGCGGGATTCACGAGGGGCACATCGACCCGATCGAGACCGTCCTCGAACGTCATGCGCTGGCGTTGGTATCATGGCATGAGGGGGCAGCCGAACTGTTCGGCCACGTGGACGACGAGGAACGGCTGCACTGGGAAGCGGTACGCGATCATGGGCCGATTTGGGCGGCATCGTTGGCGCCGATCCTGGCAGTCAGCGAGACCGCGGTGGCCGCGCAGTTGGAACGACTGCGCGGCCGTCGGCTGATCATGCGTCGGGACGACGGCTATGCGGTGCCCGGCACCGTGGCGAGGGGAACATGAACGAGGAAGAGAAGGCCAAAGCCAGAAAGCTGGGGATGTTCAGCGGGTTCTCCCCGGTGCTGCAGGTCGTGGGATTCATCAGCAGCCGCCCCGGCGACGCCGAGCGGGGGCCGATGGTGCGCCTGCGCTCCGATGACGCGCTGGTGCGTCTGGTGACGGGACACGAACTGGTGCGTGTGGTATCGGAGCGACGTTCCGAACTGGCCGAACTGCAGATCGACGACAGCTTGCCTCGCGGCGGGTGTGTCCTGCGAGACGTCGTCGGGGCCGCTCCGTCCGAACTCGTGCGCGTGGTCAAGCTGGATACCGACTCGCGGACGCGCGTCTGACCCGGTTCGGCGCTTCGCTGTCCACCTCTGCATTCCCATCGCCGTGCCCGACATGAGTGACATCGATCCGATGCCCCCCATGCCGTCGCCCGGGCGGTCCGACGCCGTGGCCTCCGGGCACGCGGACCGCTCTGTGGTGCGGCAATTGGCGCGGCTCGAGGGGACCGAATCCGCCCTCGTGCTGGCCAGCGGCATGGCTGCCGTGGCCGGCACCATGGTGTCGTTGCTCCGCCAAGGTGACCATCTGCTCGCCAGCCGATGGCTCCGTCCGGACACGCGCCGCTTCTTCGAGCACGAGCTCCCGGCACTCGGCGTGCAGGTCAGCTTCGTCGACCCTACCGAAACGCGTGGCTGGCGGCGGTCGCTCACGCGGACCACGCGACTGATGTACCTGGAGTCGCCCGTCGATCCCACCACCCGCATCGTCGACATGCGCCCGGCGGTTACGCTGGCGCACGAACTCGGGCTCGCGCTGGTGGTCGATGCCACGCTCGCCAGTCCCATCAACTTCCGTCCCGTGGCGCACGGGGCCGATGTGGTGCTGCACTCTGCGAGCATGTTTCTCGACGGCCATGCGGATGGCGTGGCCGGTGTTGTGTGCGGCAGCGACGCCGTGGTTGACGAGGTCCGCGCCAAGATGCGGTCCTGGGGGGCCGAGCCGCATCCCGTCGCCGTGGAGCATCTGGCCCGCGGGCTCAAGACCCTCGAGGTGCGCGTCGCGCAGCAGAACGCCACGGCGATGGCGGTGGCGCAATGGGCTGCCGCGCAGGCCACCGACCGGCGTGCACTACGCGCGGTGTATTATCCCGGTCTCGCCACACACCCCGATCATGCGGTGGCTTCCGCATGTTTCTCAGGGTACGGCTCCCTGATCGCCATCGCGTTGCGTGGCGGTGACGCGGCGGTGGGCGCGCTGCTCGGCCGTCTGCAGCACATCCGCGTGCAGCCGGCCGACGATACCGCGCGACTCGGCGGCATCGAATCGGTGGCGAGTGCACTCCCCGACGGATCGATCCGGCTCAACATCGGACTCGACGATGCGTCGACCGTGATCGACGATCTCACTCAGGCATTGGAGTAGGTGGTGTCCGCCATTGTTCGGCTGACGAACGTCAGCAAGGAGTATCCGCGCTCAGGCGCCGCCCTGCGCGACATCTCCTTTGAGATGCAGAAGGGAGAGTTCGTCTTCCTGGTGGGGCACAGCGGCGCGGGCAAGAGCACCCTGCTGAAACTGTTGTCGATGGCCGAGCGCCCCACCTCCGGGGAGCTGCGCGTCTCGGGCTTTTCCAGTCTGTCGATCACGCCGCGCGACATTCCGATTCTGCGTCGTCGGCTGGGCATCGTGTTTCAGGATTTCCGCCTCCTCCCCGATCGCACCGCCGAGCAGAATGTGGCGTTCGCGCTGGAAGTGACCGGCGCGCCGCACGCGCACATCCGCCCGAAGGTGGCGCGCCTGCTGACGCAGGTCGGCCTTTCCTCGAAGGCCACGGCCTTTCCGCACGAACTCTCCGGCGGCGAACAACAGCGCGTGGCGATTGCGCGCGCGATGGTGAACGACCCCCTCGTGCTGCTGGCCGACGAACCCACCGGCAATCTCGACGACCGCGCGACACACGCCATTTTTCTGCTGCTGCGCGAGATCAATGCGAAAGGCACGGCGGTGCTCATGGCCACGCACGACGTGGCGATGATCCAGCGCACGAATCTGCGCTTTCTGGAACTGGACCACGGGGCGCTGGTCCACGATGGCACCGACGTGGCACGGCTGATCGCCGATATGCGGGGGCGCCGATGAGACTGGCCCTTCGTGAAGTGTATCTGGCGTTCATGCGCGCCCCGCTGCTGGCGATGCTCGGCATCACGACCATCGCGTTCTCCCTGTTTGCGTTCGGGCTGTTCGGGCTGGTGGCGATCAACATCAAGTCGGCCCTGCTCGAGATCGAAGATCGCGTGGAGATCCGTGCGTTCCTGATCGACGGCGCCACGGACGCGCAGGTCGACGAGCTGATACAGGGGATCAACAAGATCCCGCAGGTGGCCGACGTCGGGTATGTGAGTCCCGACTCGGCATTGCAGCGGGCGCGGGCCGAGCTCGAGGAGTTCCGCGATGTGATGGAAGGCGCCATGCTCCCCGGCTCGGTGGAGCTGCGCCTGAAGTCGGGCGATCGCGATCCGGAAACCGTACAGGCCATCTCACGCCGCCTGCAGACGTACCCCGTGGTCGAGGACGTGCGCTACGGACGCGAGTGGGTGGAGAAGCTATATCGCCTCCGCAACATCGCCGGCATTGCCGGTTCGGTGCTCGGCAGTGTCTTCGCGCTGGTCGCGATCATCATCATCGGATCGACGATCCGTATGGCGATTCTTGCACGCGCCAAGGAAATCGAGGTCATGCGTCTGGTCGGTGCCACGAACATGTTCGTGCGCCTCCCCTACCTGATCGATGGCGCACTCAAAGGACTGGCCGGCGGCGTGCTGGCGGCGATGCTGTCGTGGGCCACGGTGCAAGTCGTGTCAAAGAATCTCATGGTCGCGCAGTTCTTCACGGCGAACCAAGTCATGCTCGGCATTGCCGCCGGCAGCGTGCTGGGGCTCCTGGGCAGCTGGCTGTCGGTGGGGCGTCACCTGCGCCGCGTGTGGCGCGACGCGTAGTGCGCGCCGTAGTGAAGTATGCGATGCGGTGCGCGACGCGCCTCGTGCATCGCGGGGTCTTCGCCGGTGTGCTCATCTTCGCCGGCACGACGGCGTGGGGGGGCACGCCCGCGACGGCGTGGGCGCAGGCCAGCGGCGCGCCGGAACAGCGACTGCGTCAGCAGCAGGATGAGCTCGACAAGCTGCGCAAGGAGCGCGCCGACCTCGAGTCGAAGATGGCGCAACTGCAGCGCAGCGCGCGCTCGCTGGCGGACGAAATGAACAATCTCGAGGCGCAACGGAAGGCGACGGCTCAACTCGTCCGCGCGCTCGATCAACAGCTGGAGACGATCAACACCGAAGTCCTCAAGGCCGGTTCCGGCCTCGCGAAGGCCGAGAGCGATCTGGTGAACAAGCGCTCTGCGCTGCAGCGGCGGATGGTCGACATCTACAAGCGCGGCAGCGTGTACGACGTGGAGGCCATGCTCTCCGCCCAGTCGTTTGCCGGACTGGTGGCACGCTACAAGTACCTGCATGAGCTGGCCCTGCACGACCGCGGGCTGGTGCGCCGGGTGGAAGGGCTGCGTGACCAGATCATCTCTCAGCGACTGCTCCTGGTACGCCTTCAGGACGAGGTCGAGCGCAACCGCGCCGAGAAGGGACGCGAAGCGCGTCGACTGACGGACCTCGAGTCACGGCTGCAGCGCAATCTCAGCACCGTCCAGCGTACGGCGACGCAAACACGCGAACGGCTCACACAACTGGCGCGGGCCGAAGCCAAGGTCGCCGGCGTGATCGCCTCGTTGGAGACCGTACGACGCCGGGCCGAGATGTCGCCGAATGCACGTCCGGCCGCGCCGTCGAGTATCCGGACATCGGATCTTGGCAAACTGGACTGGCCCGTGGACGGCACGATCCTGTACCGCTTCGGCCGCGTGATCAATCCGAACAACACCACCACGCGCTGGAACGGCATCGGCATCGGCGCCTCGGTGGGCACCGCCGTGAAGTCGATCGCCGCGGGCGAAGTGGTGCTGGCCGACAACGTCGGCACCTACGGCCCCACCGTGATCGTGCAGCACGGTGGCGGTGACTACTCGGTGTACGGGTCACTGGCCCGCATCGACGTGCGGAAGGGGCAGCAGATCCCGAAGGGACAGCCCCTCGGTACGGTGGGCGCCACCGATCCCGATCTGCCACCGCACCTGCACTTCGAGATCCGGCCCAAGGGACGGTCGGTGGATCCGCTGGAGTGGTTGCGGGGACAACGGTAACGGCGGAGTCGGGAGTCGGGAGTACGGCGTGCGCAGTAGGGTGAGCGGTGGAGATGGCGCCGCCGCGGTGGTACTCTTGCTACCATGCCTGCCAAGAAAGTTGCCAGCGCGGTGTCCGCCACTGCGGCGCCGGCGAAGAAGGTCTCCACCCGGAAGGCGCCGTCGCCGCCGGCTCCGTCGATCTCGGCCCCCATCGTGGTCGATGCGGGTGACTGGACCAAGGACCGCGCGCCGTTGGGATCGCACGTGTCGGTGGCCGGCGGCAGCTGGGAATCAGCCGCCCGGGCCCGCGAGATCAGCGCCACGGGGTCGCAGATTTTCACCAAGCAGGCCAACCGCTGGCTCGAGCGCGACATCGAGGACACCGAGTCCACGCGCTATCGCACGGCGATGACGGAAACGCAGGTGCGATGGACGTGCGCGCACGATTCGTATCTGATCAATCTGGCCTCACCGGATGACGCGCTGCGTGCGCGGTCGATCGAGAGCTTCCGGGCGGAGCTGCGCCGGTGCCATGCGCTGGGGCTGGACGCGCTGGTGTCGCACCCG
Organism: Gemmatimonadota bacterium; assembly: GCA_947462095.1. Classification (GTDB taxonomy): domain Bacteria; phylum Gemmatimonadota; class Gemmatimonadetes; order Gemmatimonadales; family Gemmatimonadaceae; genus Gemmatimonas. Next base: position 21,338 of record CANHNQ010000015.1, on the reverse strand, counting down.
GGCAACTTCATGGACGACCGCGCCAGTGGGATCGCGCGCAACGCCGACGCGATCACGGAGGCACTGGAGGCGGAGTCGGGCCCCACGCGCCTGCTCATGGAACTCACCGCCGGCCAGGGCACGGTGCTCGGCTCGACGTTCGAGGAGATGGCGGATCTCCTGTCCCGGATTCCCGCCCCGCTCCGCACACGGGTGGGTGTGTGCCTCGACACGGCGCACGTGTGGGCGGCCGGCTACGACCTGGTAGGCGACTTCGACGGTGTCTTCGCCCGCTACGCCGACGTGCTGGGCTTCGCGTCGCTCGGCTGTCTGCACCTGAACGACTCGAAGGCGAAGCTGGGGTCGCACCTCGATCGCCATGAACTGATCGCCGAAGGCACGATCGGCGGCGAGGCGTTCCGGCGCATCATGACGCACGAGGATCTGGCGGCGGTGCCGAAAATCATCGAAACACCGAAGGGCGATACGCCGGCGGAGACGGACGGGCGGATGCTGCGGTTGCTGCGGAGTTACGCGGCGGGGTGAACGGCCAACGGCTTAGGGGGCAGGGCGGAGGGTGTCAGGAAGGAGGACGCAGGAGCACAACGCGGCTGTCCTGTACTCTCCACCCTGACACCCTCCACCCTGCCCCCTAAGCAGTTCGCAGTTTCCTAAAACAGCAGCTTATACACCACACTCACATTCCGCCCCGGATTGTAAGCGAAGCTCTTGATCCGGCTGGTTGCATCGCGGTATTGCGCATCGAAGGCGTTGTCCACGCGCAGCGTGACCGAGTGCACCTGGCTTCCCTTCACCGTGAACAGCCACGACGCGCTCAGGTCGAGCAGCGTGTAGGCGTCGGTGGTGACATCGAGATCGTCGCCGCTCACCTGCGTTTGCGCGAACACCCGCCGCATGTCGCCGCCGGCGGAGATGCGGCCGTTGTCATAGCGCAGCGACGCTCCCACACGACCGGCGGGGATGTACGGCAGGTTGTCGTCGGTCCCGCGAATGGTGGCGCGCACGTAGTCCCCCATCACACCGCCCACGAACTGATGCGCGAGCTTGGTCTCGACCTGCCCTTCCAGACCGTACATGGCCGCGTCACGCTGCAGGAAGTTGACGCGCGGCACGGCGTCCCCGTCGATGTTCGCCCGACCAACAGCGGTGGGCACGATGTACCGATCGATGCGCGTGTAGTAGCTGTTGAGCTGCGCAAAGGTGCGCGGCGTCTGCGCGCGCAGGCCGGCTTCGATGGCCGTGCTACGCTCGGGCTCGAGCGCGGCGTTCCCCTCATCGTAGGTGCCCACGGCAGCGTGGAACCCGTTCGCGTACAGCTCTTCCACCGCCGGTGCGCGGAAGCCGCGTGACGTGTTGGCCGTGAAGGACACGTCGGTGGACACCGGGATGCTCACGCCCAGCGACGCCGCGAGGTTGTTGAAGGTGCGCGACTGCGCCGCGCCGAAACGCTCGGCCTCGTCCGCCGGATCGGTGGCGATCGAAAAACGGTCGACGCGGGCGCCAATCTGCAGCCGCGGCGAGTGCGTTTCCGACGCGCCCACGCTCAACGGCAGCTCCTGAAACAGGAAGGCGGCCACGTTGTCGTTGGTGGAGGCCGGCACGAAGGCTTCCTCGCCCGTGGGGCTGTACTGCCGGAAGAGTCCCTGTACACCGATCGCGCCCGTCATACGCCCCACCTGCGTCCGGCCGGTCACGTTCACGGTCTGCGTGTTGAGCTTGAACTGGGTGCCGATCGCGCCATCGGGCTCAATTTCGTTGTGCGAGTACCACTGCGAGGTGCCGTCCACGCGCAGGGTCGCGATGGGTGCGAATCCGGTGTTCACGGTGGACTGCAGCGCCGCCATGCGACGGATGCCGTCAATGCGGATCCCCTCGTCGCCGTCGGGGTGCGGCAGGCCGTACTCGAAGCCCATCTGGCGGTACACGACGCCCACGGTACCGCCGGTGCCCACGGCCCCGCCACCGAGCGCGAACTGCGACGTGTTGCCATTGGTGTTGGGCTGCACCGCACCACCACCGACACGCATCTCCTCGAACCGCCGCAGGCCGCCACGCGCGGTGACGGCGAACCGGCTGCCGAGTGGAATGGTGATACCAGCCGATCCGACGCCGCCCGGCGTAACGCTTTCCCCCTGCCCCAGCACGTAGCCGGTGGCGCGCCCCGGCACGGCGGTGGGGATGTCCGAAGAAATCACGTTGACCACACCACCGATCGCATTGTTGCCGTACAGCAGCGAGGCGGGTCCACGAATCACTTCGATCCGTTCGGCGGTGCTCGGGTCGACGGCGTTGAGGTGATCGGCCGCGCCGGCCGAGAGATCTCCGGCGCGCTCGCCGTCCTGCAGGACGAGTACGCGCTCGCCCGTGAGACCGCGGATAACCGGCGTGGAGGCGAGCGGGCCATTGAAGCGCGTGGCCATGCCCGGCTCCTTCGACAGCGTCTGACCGATTGACGTGCTGAGGGCGCGCTGCAGCTCCTTGCCGGCCAGCTGCACCGTGGCCTGCGTGACGTTGAGCGGATCGCTGCCGGTGGGGGTGGCGGTCACGTTGACGCTCGACAGGCGCACCGTCGCCACGCGCATCGTGACCGTGACCTGGACGTCGGCGCCACCCGCGCTCACGGTGATCACTTCATGCGCACTCGAATAGCCGATGCGGACGAAGTCGAGATGGTACGTGCCGGGCGGCAGACCGCGCACCGTGAAGCGGCCACGCTCGTCGGTGAGGGCGGAGCGGTTGGCGCCGCTCACGACCACCTGCACGTTCGACAACGGCGCCCCCGCGCTGTCTTTGACGACACCGCTCACGAGGTTGTCGATGCGCACCCGCGGCGACGCGGAGGCCGCGGCGGCGACGGTCGGAATGAACGCCGTCACGAGCGTGACGACGACGAGTGCGGCACAGAGCGCGCGCGCAGCACGCACCGTGCGCGCGCACGGACGCGCCGCGGCGGCGCGGCGCAGAAAGTTCGGCAGCATGAAGACTCCAGAAGTGATGGGAGCGACGCGTCGTGATGACGTCGCCGCATGGTCCGGGGCCGTGCGCGGGGCACGGCCGATACGTCAGACCGACATCACCGGAGGTGCACGCGGCGAGGGGCGGCCGCGGCAGAGGGAGTCGCGTGACACCACGAGCACGGCCGTGGGCGCCGCGGAAGGGCCGCCGGCCAGCGACACGCGCATCGGCTCGGGGGGACGCCCCGTGGCCCCAGTCGCGACGCTGCACAGCAGGCAGTCGTGGTCGTGCACGAGCACGCACCCAGGCGTCGACTCCGACTCCACGTGCACATACGCTTCGCGCCGGTCCAGCCGCCACGCATCGGCGATCGCCGACACGGTTGGCCCGACGACCTGAAACCAGGCCAACAGGAACAGGAAGCGCGTGAGCATCGGTGAGCGCGAGCGTGCCATGCGGGTAACGTGTGTGATCCGCGAATCGCACGCAACCACCCATGGAAGATCCTCGGGCGAGCAGTCACCTTTGTCTGATGTGCCGATCCTCCCTCCGATTCTGCGCGCCGCGCGGTCGGCGCCAGACTGCGCGACGGGTGGTGGCCCGACTGCTCGTCGGGACTGCCGCGCTCACGGCAGGGTGTGACAATCCCACGGTGGTGCGCCCGGACTTCGCGTACAACCCGACCGAGCTCACGGGTGGGTTGCTCTACCGTTGGAGCACCGGCGCGAAGGTTCGCGTCTTCGTGGAACCCATGGCGGCCGGCAGCATCGACCTGAGGGTGGCGGTGCAGCGCGCCGCGCTCGCCTGGAACGCCGTGCCGCAGGCGCGTGAGGTCTCGCTCGAGGTCGTCGCCAACCGCGACGCGGCGGATGTCATCGTGTACGACCGCAGCACGCCGCAGCCCGTCGTCACCGGCTCCTGCCCGTTCAATCCGTCGGGCGCCGCGGGCTATACGTACTTCTGTCCGGTCAACGGTCGCGCCGAGAAGCTGCGACCGGTCAGCTCCACGGTGCTGACCGCCGCCATGGTCATCCGGGTGGACATGACCACCACCGCGACGCAGCCCGCGCTCGATGCGCTGGTGGCGCACGAAATGGGGCATGCCGTGGGCATCGGTGGGCACAGCCCGCAGACCACCGATGTGATGTACACGCGGCCCACGGTGAGCACCCCGACCGACCGGGATCGGGCCACGCTGCGCAACCTGCTGGGGCGAGCGGCCGACATCACGCTCTGAGCACGGCCTGCGCGCGGCGCATGCGCATGAATTCGCGCGGTGTGGTATCCCGAGAATTCATGCGAAAAATGGGGCATCTCCGCTTGAGCCGAGGGGCCTCGTCGGTCATGTTTCAGTTTCGGTGCAACGTATGACCGAATAAAGACCGAATTGCGTTGGCCACCGTTCTACATCTCTGAAGCCCACTTTCTGCGGGACAGGTCAAGCGCTGCACCGTGCGCGCTCGACTGCGCCTGTCCCGCCGTACGTTTTTCGTGAGGGTCGCATCATGGCGACACAGGTCACTCCGTCCGCCGCCGTTCGCCGCGAGAGCATCGAAGGTCTCGCTCCCCAGGGCCTGAAGCCGAGCGGTGACGTTCACTGGAACTTCGTCGCCCCTGAACTCGTCGAGGCGGCCATCCGCCGCGGCGAAGGGCGGATGGCCGACATGGGGCCGTTCGTCGCGGTCACGTCGCCGCACACGGGCCGTTCTCCGAACGACAAGTTCGTCGTGCAGGAGTCGTCGAGTGAGGCCGATGTCGACTGGGGCAAGGTGAACCAGCCGATGGCGCAGGCGCACTACGAAGCGCTCAAGGAAGACGTGAAGCGGTACCTGAACACGCTCTCCGAGCTGTTCGTCCAGGACCTGTACTGCGGCGCCGATCCGTCCACGCGACTCAGCGTGCGCTACGTCATGCCGAATGCGTGGCACGCGTCGTTCGTGCGCAACATGTTCATTCGCCCGGCCGTCGAAGATCTCGCCACGTTCGCGCCGAACTTTACGGTGTACCACGCGCCCGAGTATCAGGCCGACCCGGCGAAGCACGGCACGCGCACCGGCACGTTCATCGTGCTGAACATCGCCGAACGCACTATCCTGATCGGCGGCACGCGCTACGCGGGTGAACTCAAGAAGGCGATGTTCACCGTCATGAACTACCTGCTGCCGAAGCAGGGCGTGCTGTCGATGCATTGCTCCGCCAACATCGGTCCGGAGGGCGACACGGCGTTGTTCTTCGGCCTGTCGGGCACGGGCAAGACCACGCTGTCGGCCGACCCCACGCGTGGGCTCATCGGCGATGACGAGCACGGCTGGTCGGCCGAAGGCACCTTCAACTTCGAAGGCGGCTGCTACGCGAAGGTGATCAACCTGTCGCCCGAGAACGAGCCGGACATCTATCAGACCACGCAGATGTTCGGCACGGTGCTGGAGAATGTCGTGCTCAACGAGCCCTCGCGGTCGGTGGACTTTGCGAACCAGTCGGTCACCGAGAACACGCGCGCGTCGTATCCGCTGCACTACATCAAGAACCACGTGCCGAGCGGCCGCGGTGGACACCCGAAGAACGTGGTGTTCCTCACGGCCGATGCGTTCGGCGTGTTGCCGCCGATCGCGAAGCTCACCCCCGAACAGGCGATGTACTACTTCCTGTCGGGCTACACCGCCAAGGTGGCCGGCACCGAGCGTGGCGTGACCGAGCCGCAGGCCACCTTCTCGGCCTGCTTCGGCGCGGTGTTCCTGGTGTGGCACCCGACCAAGTACGCCGAGATGCTGGGCGAGCTGCTGCGCACGCACGGCTCACAGGTGTGGCTGGTGAACACCGGCTGGAGCGGTGGTGCGTACGGCGTGGGGCAGCGCATGAAGCTGAGCTACACCCGCGCGATGGTGCGCGCGGCGCTCGACGGTTCGTTGGCCAACGCGAGCTTTGCCGCCGATCCGATCTTCGGGTTGCACCTACCCAACGCGATCAACGGCGTGCCCAGCGAGGTGCTCGACCCGCGTCGTACGTGGGCCGATGGCGCCGCATACGACACGCAGGCGAGCAAACTGGCCGGCATGTTCCGGGACAACATCACGAAGTTCGGAGCGGCCGTGTCACCGGCCATCCTGAGCGCGGGCCCGCAGGGCTGAGCCTGCGCACGCGGTCACGGTGCTACAACGAGAACCGCCCCGGAGCATGACGCTCCGGGGCGGTGTGTTTTTCCGTGGGTGAGCGGCGGACCTCTTACTCCTTCCGCATCACCTTTTCGACGATGATTTGACGGCCGTCGCGCGCGCCGAGGTAGATCGCGCCATTCGGGCCGAAGCCGAGGAGCTGCCGACCAGCGGGCAGCTTCACGCGTTCGATCATCGTGCCCGCCGGGCTGATGACGTCGTACACGAGCGGCGGCTGATTCATCATCGCGGCCATCATGCCCATGGCAGCGGCCGGCATGCCGGCACGGGCGGTGTCACCGGGTGCGCGAGCGGCACCAGGTGCACGGGCCGCGCCCGCGGCGCCAGGCGCGCCACCGGGGGCACCGGGTGCGCCCGGGGCGCCCGGTGGTCCGCCACGGCCACCACCCATCCCGCCCATGCCCCCCATAAACTGCGCGGCGAGCTGCGCCGACAAGTTCGACGTGGCCGGCAGCACCCAGAGGTTGCCGTTGAAGTCGGCCATCGAGGTGCCAGCGCGGATGGGCGGGTAGTAGTCGGGCAGCTTCTCCGCCGCGACGGGCTCGAACGACATACGGAAGCCACCGCCACCGCCCCCGGCCGACCGTTCCGTGGCGGCCTTGGCAAGGGACTGCAGCGAATCCACGAGCTTCGTGCGGTCGTCGTCCGTGATCCGCTTCCAGTCGAACGGCAGCTTGTCCGACGAGGAATGCGATCCATCGGGACGGTAGTAGTCCACATGGAAGTCGAGCACACGCATCACCGCCACGGTACCGTCGCTCAGGAGCGCCCAGTCGTCGGCCTGCGGCAGCGGATTGATCTTGATGGAGAGCTTGGTGCTGCCGTCCTCGCCACGCGTCATCTGCGTTTCGTTTTTCGGCACTTTCACGAACGCCACCGTGTCGGCCTTCCGCGTGTCGAAGTCCACGCGAACGATGGGCACCGAGTCCGGCTGACTCTGCGGGTTGAATCCGCGTCCGCCCGGTCCACCGAACGGCTGGCCGCCGCCCTGTCCGCCACGACCGCCGAACGCGGGATCATCCCCGGCCGCTGGACGCCCTGACGGTGCGCCTCCTCGTCCCTGCTGCGGGTTCCCACCCTGCCCGCCCGGCGGCCCGCCACGCGCACCACCACGGTCGTTACCGCCGCCACGGTCATTGCCGCTGCCGAACATCATCGCCATCCCGCCGCCAGCGCCGCCGCCACTCTGGCGGTAGTACAAGCGCCCCTGCGGATCGAAGGCATGCGATCCGAGGTTCATATTGGACAGCGTATTCACATCGTTGGTGCGCGGCGAGGCCATCACGCGCACCGTCTTCCCGTCCTTGTTGAGCACCACCATCGAGAGCGTGGCCGGATCGACCACGATCGACGAGTCGCCGAGGTAGGGCAACAAGCCGATCGGGCGCTGTCCGTACGGCATCAGCGCGCCCGGCGCGGTGTCCGCCACGACCACCACGTTCTGCAGCGTGGGATCGAAGCGCAGCAGTTGCCGGCGCTGCACGTCGTTGATGAAGATCGACCCATCGGGCAAGGCGCGCAGCATGTTCGCACCACCGATCGGGCGCGTGGCCTTCGCCAGCGGGGCCGTGACATCACGCACCGGTATCGTGGCGGTTGACGGCGTTTCCGGCGAGACCTGCGCCGACGCGGCCGATGCGGTGGCGGCCAGGATCGACACACCAACCATCGTCCACGCCGCGGACTTCGTACGCGACATGCTCATGCGAGTCGTGCTCTGTGTTCGGGAGATATTGCGATTCGTCAGGTCAGACATGATCAGTTGCCTCCTCGGCCACCACCACCACCACCGCCACCACCCATGCCACCCATCCCGCCCATGCCACCGAATTGGTTGCCACCCGCGGTGCCCGAGCGCAGTCCCTGCAACGTGCGCTTGTCCAGGAAGCTGGCCAGCGACGTGGGCAGCACACGGTACTGCGCCGGCGTCAGCATGCTCTTGATACCCGGCACGAACTTGATCAGCATGTCGACCGTCTGTTCGCGGGCATCCTTGTAGCGGCCGTACGCGTCGTCATGGTTGTACTTGTCGGGCAGCTCGGAGAGGAACTTGGTGACCGGGTTCCAGATGCTGTCGGAGCGGAGCACGAAGTAGCGGTTGAGCGTGGCGAGGCTGTCGGCCTGCTTGCGCGTAAGCTTCAGCGTATCCGACTGCTGGAGCAGCTGCTGCATCGGGTTGATGATGCCGGAAGTCGCAGTGCCGCGGAGCTGCTGCAGCGACGGCTTGTTGCCGGCGCGCGAGCGACCGCGATCGAGCTGCTGTAACAGCTGCTGCTGTTCGCGCGTGGGGCCGACGTCGACGCTCATCGACATCGTGATCGACATCGGCGTGGAGCGCAGCGTGGTCTGCGCTGGGCGCGTGGATCCGAATCGCTCGTTTACTTCATACTTGAAGCTGCTCGAGGCGGGGTCGAAGCCGCGCACGTACAACAGCTGGCCGCTCGGGCTGGGATTTGCGCCCCACCCCTTCAGGCCGGATTCACCGTTGAGCAGGCGATCGAGGCCATTGAGCGGATTGGCGATCTGCAGGCGAAGATTCGCGCGCTGCGGCAATCCGATCTTGAGCGAATTGAACGAGATGTTCAGGTTGCCCTGCATCGTCCACGGGCTCGTGCAGGAGTTGCGCGCCGCGAACTGCCCGATCTGACTGCGCAGGCACGACACCGCTTCACGGGTGCCGGTGGCCAGCAGGTTCTCGAGGCCAGCCTTGAGCGTCGGATCGGTGACCGTGGCCGGGTCATAGATGAACGCGCGGTCGTTGCCGTAGCTGTCGCCGTTCACGTCCTGATTGATCGTCGGCGTGTAATTGATGCCCGACCGGAAGTTGCCGTTCCAGGAGATACGCACCGCGTCCCAGGCGTTGTAGCTGAACGAGTACTGGATCTGATGGCGCGAGAAGAACGCCCCCTTCGACCATTCGGTCCCGGCGGGCGACCCCACCGTGCTGGTGAAGCCAAGGAACTGTTCGCGCACGTCGGCCAGCACGTACGCCAGACTCCAGCTGTAGTGCGAATTGAACACGGCGGGCCGGAGGCTCACGTTGATCTGCTTGCTCTCCGACTCGAGCGTGGAGGTCTGCCCGGTCACGCGGCCGAAGGCATCGACCACGCGGGCATTGCGCCACGCCACCTGACCCGTGGTCGGTACGATCGCCGACGGGGTGACGTACACGGGACGCCCGAGTTCGTTGGCCAGCGTGAATTGCTGGATACCGGGGAAGTTGAGATCGATACCCCCCTGCTGATGCTGATTGCGCGAGTACGTGCCGTCCACCGACAGCATGAAGCGGTTCTTCAGCACCGCCCCCGCCCACTGCAGGTTCCCGCGGATGGAGCGCTGCGCGAGGTAGTCGGGCACGAACAACGTGACGTTGGGCGAGCTGTTCGCGAACACGCTGCCGCTCGTTCCGTCGGCGCAGGCGCTGGGGATATTCGCCGCGTCCACCGCGTACGCCTTCCAGTTCGGCACCGGCGTCGCCACGCCGAGGCAGGTGAGCTGCTGCAGCGCGGAGGGCAACCCGGTGTTGTCGATGGCATTCGAGATGAGCTGCGTGCCCGGCGTATTCTGGAACACGCCCACACCACCACGGACCACGGCGCGCGGCGCGCGAATCATGCCGGGGAGCAGCGCCATCTGATCGGCTTGCCCCACCGTCCACGAGAAACCAACGCGCGGGCTCACGTAGAGCCGGTTCGGCGTTTCCGCGTTGTCGTAGCCGAAGGCGGACAGCACCGCCGGATTCGTCTGCGGGCCCTTCGAGAAGTGATTGCCGTCCACGCGCACGCCATACTGCACCTGCAGGTCGTTCGACGGACGCCAGGCATCGCCGAGCGACATGGCGCCGACGATCTGGCTACCGGTGCGCGTGCGGGGCGACAACGTGCGGGTGAACGAGGCCGGCGTGTTGGCCTGCAGATCAGCCAGCGAGTTGTAGTTGAAGGAACCGTACTGATTGAACGTGATATTCTGCGAGAACTCGTCCTTCCGCAGTTCACTGGTGAGCTTCACGCGGTGCCGGTTGTCGTTCGAGAACCACGACATCGTGTTATTCGCCGCGAGCGACGCAGTGCTGAACGCCGTGTTCAGACTCGGCGACCCACCGAACAACAGGCTGCTCACGGCGGCCGAACCGTCCACGAGCTGCGAGTTCACGCGCACGGTGCCGGCCGGCAGCACGGCAAACGGATCGGACTGGTTCTGGCTCAGGCTGTAGCCGAGCGTGCTTTCGGTGAAGATGCCCTTGAAGCCAAGCAGGCCGCTGTGGCGCGCCTGCACTGCGCCACCGTAGCTGTCGCGCGTACCGTCACGCGTGGGCGTGAACAGGCTGGCCGAGCCGCCACCGAAGCCGCCGAAACCACCGCCGCCGCCACCCACCGGTGCCGTGCCCGAGTAGTTGCCCGACAGCGTGATGGCGAAGGTGTTGCCGCGATTCGAATTCGGCTGCACGTAGTCGAAGCTGTTCAGCACGGTGGCGCGGTTCACGATCCGCTGCGGCGAGTAGCCGCCCACCGTGATCGGCACATTGCTGGAGCCGAGGATGCTGAGCAGGCGCGACACGGAGTCGGCGGCCACACCGGCCGTTTCGAAACCCAGCGAGCTTTCGCTCAGCAGCGTCTGCAGATCCTGCAGGCGACGGTCGTACTGAAACGACGAGCTGAAGAACGCGCGATCGGCCTTGATCGGTCCAGACGCGGAGCCACCCAGCGACATGTTCGTGTACTGCTGACCGGTGGCCAGTCCGGTCTGATCGAGCCACTGCATCTGCGGCGTGATGAGATTGCCGCTGAGACTGCGCCGGATGAAGTTCGAGCCGGAGCGCGTGCGCACCTGCAGCTGACCGCCCGAGAAGCCACCGCGTGACACGTCGTACGGCGACGTGGAGAGCGATGTCATGACGTTGGCGTCGCGCGGCAAGGCGGCGTCACCGAAGTTGAGGCCGTTGAGCTGCGTATTGTTCTGATCGCCGCCCAGCCCGAACACGGAGAAGGCATCGGCGCCACCGTCGGACCCGAGCAACAGCTGCACGCCGGGAATCGCCGAGGCCATCGCGGCCAGGTCGCCCAACTGGTCGGCGTTGAGGAAGCCGGCGGTCGCGTCGTCCACCGACTTCTCGGTGCCGGACACGTCGGACACCGTATCGGTGCGTGACGCGGCCGCCCGTTCGGTAACCTGCACGGCGTCGAGCGTGATCGTCGCGGGCGTCATGCGGGCATCGGCGATCAGGATTTCCTGATCCGCGGTGCGCTTCACCTGATACCGGCGCGGTCCCAGACCGACGGCCGAGAAGGTCACCCAGTAATCGCCTTCTCCGCCGGGGAAGGAAATCGTGTAGCGACCGTTCTTGTCGGTACGTGACGAGCGGCTGACGTTGCCACTGAGCGTCGTGGCGGTGACCAGCACGTTCGGGATCGCCTGCTGATCCGTGCCGATCACGCGGCCACGAATGATATCGACTGCCTGCGCGGCGACTTGCAGACTGCACACGAGGAGCAATCCGAGGGCACCGAGCAGGCGCCTGAAAAACAGAGAGGTATGGTTCACGACAATGTAGACGAGGAAACGGGAGCCGCGTTAAGAGCGGATCCGGGACGTCGAAGCAGAGAGGGCGCCGACGTCAGACTACCTATGCCAATTACACCGGGCGCCGTGATTTCGTTGATGACGCGAGAAGTCTTAACGCCCGATTAACTAACGCCGGCCGCCCCCCACCGGTGCCCGCCGGTGTCCGCCGGTGTCCGCGCGCGTCCCGCTGATGCCCCGATGACGGATCCCCTTCATATCTTTCGGCATGGAGATTCTTCGCGATCCGCTCTGGAACAACATCCGCCTTGATCCGCTGGCGCTGGCGCTGCTGGAAACGCCGGTCGTTCAGCGCCTGCGCTACGTGCGGCAACTGGGGCTGGCCTTTCTGGTCTACCCCGGGGCCACGCACTCCCGGTTCGAGCATGCCCTTGGCGCGTGGCATCTCGCCGGCGTCGCCTTGCGCCTCCTCGAAGAGCGCGGGGCCCTGGATGGCATCGACGCGCGGGCCCAGCAGGTCGTGCGGGCCGCCGCCCTCCTGCACGACGTCGGACACTATCCGTTCTCGCATGCGCTCGAAGAGATCGGCGTGACCCATCACGAACAGGTCGCCCACCCGCTCATCACGACCGGTCCGGTGGCCGACGTGCTGCGCACCGCGCTCGGCGACACGGCGCCCGACGAGGTCTTTGCGCTGATCACGGGGCGCAGCACCGATGCCTTGCAGGGGCTCATCTCGGGCTCCCTCGATCTCGACAAGATCGAATATCTCAAGCGCGACGCCACCATGTGCGGCGTGCCGTACGGCGAGATCGATGTGGACCGCCTGCTCAACTCGTTGGTGATTGTGCACACGCCCGAGCGCACCACGCGCATGGTCGGTGTGCACGAGAAGGGGTTGTCGGCGCTCGAGTCGCTGCTGTTCGCGAAATACCAGATGTACCGCAACGTGTACTGGCATCACGCCGTGCGCAGCGCAACGGCAATGTACAAGCGCTTGGTCGCCGTGGCCCTCGACTCCGGGCACGTCGCGTCCGACGCGGTCGCGCACTTCACCGACGAAGGGCTGCTGGTGCATCTCGATGTGCCGACATTGCCCGCCGAGGCGCGCGTGATGCTGGATGGACTGCGCTACCGCCGGCTGCACAAGCGCGCCTACGAGTGCCCCGCCGCCACACTCGGCGAGGACGTGGGCGAGTGGATCGCCAGCGATTTTCATCTCACGCGTCGCGTGGAAGATGCGTTCGCCCGCGAGCTGGGATTACCGGCGGGCGCCGTACTGCTCGACTATCCCGCGAAAACGCAGATGCTGGGACTCGATATCCCGATGCAGCGTCGGGATGGCCGCGTGGAGCAACTCACGGCGGCCGGATGGGAAGGGGCCATCAACCTGCCCCGCCTCAGCGACGAGCTGTACCGCAGCGCGCGACGGCTCCGCGTGTTCACCATCGGTCGCGCGCCCGTCCCCGAAGAGCGGGTACTCATGGCGCTCCGCGAAGACGCCGATGTGGTGCGCGCCCGACTCGACGCCGGGACACGGTTGCTCGGCTAGCGCACGCGCACGGCGTGGCCGGGTGACGACCGGGCTACGGCCGGGTTCCGCGTGCGCAGCGCGGTGATCCGGCCTTCGCCGCTTCCAGCATCTCCACCGCTTCGGTGGTGATGGCGGCGCCGCGATTGGCGGCGTAGAAGGTGCGGATACCGGCGTGCAGCGAATCGCTGCTCACGGTACCGCGCACGCCGTGGGCCCAGTCGCGGATCTCGCGCGGCAGCTCAACGATGCACCCCACGTCGTTCCCCCGGCTGTCCAGCAAGACGATCGTCGGGGTGGCGGTACGGCCATCGAGCGAACGGTGCGTCTCCTGCACCGGCCGGCCGTTCACCGGCAACACGATACGCAGGTCGAGCCCGGGTACCAGCTCCGACAGCTTGGCAAGATACGGCACGTTGTTCATGGAATCGCCGCAGGCGTCGATCGCCACCACCAACAGGTGCCAGCTGCCACCCACCGCCCGGGCGCGCGCCACGAGTGCATCCTGAACCCGCGCGCTATCGGCCATTTTGAGCCACCCCTCGCGGCGAGCCTTGGCGGCCGCCAGGAAATCAGGGAAGCTCTGCCCGCTGGCGAACAGCGTCAGCAAGGTGCTATCGGACGCGGCGTCGCAACGCGCCGCATGCACGGTGGCGGCACGCGCCGTCAAGCCACGAGCCGTCAAGGCACGAGCCGGCGCGGCCGCGACGGCCACGAGCATCGCGGAGAGGGCGGCCAGCAGGCCGGCGCGAAATCGCGTGGATGACATCATGGGCGATCCGGTGCGTGTTGGTGGGGGGCGCGGGGCTTCGTGCGCCCGTGCGCGTCGGCCAGTTTGCGTCCGATGCCGCGATAGAAGGCGGCATCGAGGGGCTTCTCGTCGGCCTCGAGCGACAGCGCACATCGCTCGATCGCATACAACAGGTTGCCAAGGTAGAGCTCGGCAACCTCCCCGACCGACTCCTCAGGCACGCGACGGGGCGGCCTGCTCGCCAGTGGTCCCGGTGCTTGCCGCGCCATGCACCTGAATCACCTGCACGATGATGGCCGTGATGTTGTCCAGACCGCCTCGGCGATTCGCCTCGGTGATCATCGCATCGACCATGCGGCCAGGCGACTGCCGCGACTCGAGGATCTTCTTGAGCTGCGGATCTTCGACCATGCCGGTCAGGCCATCGGAGGCCACCAGGTAGAGATCGTCGTTCTGGATCTCACCATGCAGCACGTCGGCTTCAACGGCCGCGTTGGCGCCCACGCACCGTGTGATCACGTTGCTGTAGGGGTGGTAGCGCGCCTGCTCGGGGGTCAGAAAGCCCGCGTCGACCTGTTCCTGCACATAGGAATGGTCCTTGGTGAGCTGGTGCAGCGTGCCGTCACGCAGCAGGTAGACGCGCGAATCGCCAATGTGGCCGATGATCCAGCGTCCCTGCCCGATCATGATACAGGACGCGGTGGTCCCCATGCCCTGCTTGTCGGCTTCCTGGATCGTGCGCTCGTAGATGGCCCGATTGGCGGCCTTGAGCGCTTCGCCCATACGCGCGAGCGGCGGGTTGCCGGTGAGATCACGGACGTCGGTCAGGTCGCGCGCAACGATCTGCACCGCCATCTCGCTGGCCACCTCGCCCGCAGCGTGACCACCCATGCCATCCGCAACGATAAAGAGCCCTCGCTCCTGATCGGCGTCCGCATAAAGGCTGTCTTCGTTGCCGGCCCGAATGCGTCCGACATCTGTGCCGGCGGCGACGGATAGCTGCACGTGAATAGGAAGGGGTCAGACCGAAAATGACGCGTGGAACCCGCAGGAGAGAAGCGAAGCTACCCGAGAGCGGCGTCGGTTGGCAAGCGCGTGGCCGGGCTCGCCGACAGATCCGTGTCTTGAACGGGGGCTGCCGGATCGGACGGTCGCGAGCCGTTGTCCCCCGATGCGTCGCGCTCCGGCTCGCCGACCTGCAAGCGGAAGAGCCGATCGTAGAGCCCCTGATGGGCCAGCAGCTCGCGATGGGTCCCCCGTTCCAGCACTTCCCCATGGTGGAGCACGAGGATTTCATCGGCGTCAATGATGGTGCTGAGCCGATGGGCGATGGCGATCGTGGTGCGGCCACGCATGAGCGCCGACACGGCTCGCTGGATCTCGGCCTCGATGTGCGAATCGACCGCGCTGGTGGCCTCGTCGAGGATCAGCAACGCGGGATCGGCCGCCACGGCGCGCGCGAAGGCCAGCAGCTGTCGCTCGCCCACGCTCACGCCGCCCCCTCGTTCAGCCAGCTCGTGGTGCCAGCCGCCGGGCAAACGCTCGATGACCCGGTCGGCGCCTACCCGCGCGGCAGCCGCCGCCAGCGTTGCGTCATCGATCGCGGCGTCGAGCCGCAGGTTGCCGGCGACGTCGCCCGCAAAGAGAAAAATGTCCTGCTGCACATAGCCGACCACCGCACGGAGGACGTCCACCGGCAGCTCACGGATGTCGACGCCATTGACCAGGATGCGACCGCGCTGCGGTTCATAGAAGCGGAGCAGCAGGTTCACGATCGTCGTTTTGCCGGCGCCGGTATGCCCCACCAGCGCGATCTCTTCGCCGGGCGCGACGCGGAAGCTCACCCCCTTCAGGACCCAGCGCCCACCCGTGGCTTCGCCGCCAGCCGCCGCGGGCACGAGCGCATGGGCCGCCGTGTACGAGGCCGGCGACAGATCCTCCGACACCCCCTGCTCCAGGTCGTAGGCGAACCAGACATCCTCGAACACCACCGTCACGCCGGCCGACCGCAGGGCCTCCACGCGCGCGTCCCGGTCGGGGGTGGTCGTGACGCCCGCCGCTTCCGGCGTATCGAGCAGGCCGAAGATGCGCTCCGACGCAGCCATCGCCCCCTGCAGAATGTTGTACTTCTCGGAGAGATCCTGCAGCGGTTGAAAGAAGCGCCGCACCAGCTGCAGGAACGCGGCCACCGTGCCCACCGTGATGGCGCTGCTCCCAACCCGGAATCCGGCGGTAACCAGCAGACTGGCCAGCGCGAAGGTGGTCAGGAACTCGATGACCGGGAAGTAGAGCGCGTACACCGTGATCGACTTCAGATGGGCATCGAGGTGCGACTGGTTGAGCACGTCGAAGCGACGGAGTTCGTGCGCTTCCCGCCCGAACAGCTGCACGATCCGCATGCCGCCGATCCGCTCGCCGATAAAGGCATTCAGCCGCGCCAACCGCGTCCGGATGTCGCGATAGCTGGTGCGTACCGCATTCTGAAACACCCGCGACGCGATCAGCACCAGCGGAATGACCACGAACGCGGCCATGGCCAGCTGCCAGTCCACCACGACCATGACGACGCCGATCGCGATCAGGGTGAACAGGTCACCCACGCCGGCCACGACGCCCGATGTGAACAACTCATTCAGGGCCTCCACGTCGCTGGTCACGCGCGTGACCAGCCGGCCCACTGGATTGCGGTCGAAGAAGGAGACCGGGAGGTGCTGCAGCCGCGCGAAGAGCTCACGACGCAGATCACGCATCACACGCTGCCCCAGCAGCGACGTGAACAGGTTCTCCCCGAACGCCGCGCCGAACTGGGCCACGAGCAAGGCCGCATACAGGACGGCGACCTGCACGACCAGCCCCACGTCCCGCGCCGGCAGCGCCTGGTCGATGACCCAGCGGGTCAGCAGGGGGCCGACCAGCTGCATTCCGGACTGGATCATGATGCACGCCAGTGCCGCGACGACCAGCGGACGATACGGGCGCACGTACGCCAGCAGCCGCTGTACGAGCCGGGCGTCGTACGCTTTGCCGAGTGCTTCGTCGTCGGGGGATGCCGTCGTCTTCGCGGGAGCAGCCATGAGATGCGGAATCTAGCGGGCCGCCCCGATAGTTTTCACGGCATGAAGGATCGCATTCGCATTCGTGGCGCCCGTCAGCACAATCTGAAGGGCTTCGACCTCGACATTCCCCGACGGGCCATCACGGTGGTGACCGGTGTGTCGGGCTCGGGCAAATCGTCGCTCGCCTTCGATACCATCTATGCCGAAGGCCAGCGGCGTTATGTGGAGTCGCTGTCGGCGTATGCCCGCCAGTTTCTCGAGCGGATGGAGAAACCGGCGGTCGATTCGATCGAGGGGTTGTCGCCGGCCGTGGCGATCGAGCAGAAGAATCCCACGCGGACGTCGCGCTCGACGGTGGGCACGGCGACCGAGATCTACGACTATCTGCGACTCCTGTGGGCGCGGGTGGGGCGCACCTACTGCCGCGTGTGCGGTCGCGAGCTGCGCCCCGACACGGTGCAGAGCGTGACGGACGCGGTCATGGCGCTCCCCGAGGGCACGCGCTTCATGGTGGCGTGTCCGCTCATTCGCTCCGCCGATGTGACGCACGCCGTGATCGCCGAGAACCTGCGCGCGCGCGGGCTGGTACGCGTGGCGCTCGGCGAGCGTATCGTGCATCTCGACGACGTGGACGCCGAGGGGATCGATCTGGCGGCGGCGCGCGACGTACAGATCGTGATCGACCGGCTGCGTGTGGAGGCGTCCGCCCGCGGTCGCATTGCCGATGCCGTGCAGACGTCGTTCAACGAAGGCGACGGCGACACGGTACTGCTGTTCCCCGAGCCGGTGCTGCCACCGGAGGCCCTGCGGGCGAGCACGGGGAACACGGCGGTGTCGCGTCTGGCCTTTACCGAGCGATTCGAATGCCCGAACGACGGCACGCGCGCGCCCACGCCGTCGCCGCAGCTGTTCTCGTTCAATAATCCGCGTGGCGCCTGCCCCACCTGCAACGGCTTCGGTGCGACGCTCGATTATGACGAGGCGCTGATCGTGCCGAATCAGGACCGCTCGGTGCGCGATGGTGCGATCGATCCGTGGACGGCGCCGCGCTACGAGAAACAGCGACGCACGGTGGTGGAGTTCGCGCGCTCGTTGGGCGTGTCCCCCGATGCGGCGTGGAAGACGCTGCCGGCGAAGGCCCGCGAGCAGCTCCTGCGCTCGAAGTCGCGCGCCTACACCGGCATTTTCCCGTTTCTCGAGGCGCTCGAGGAGAAGCGCTACAAGCAGTATATCCGCATCTTCCTGCGGAAGTATCAGAGCGCGCGCTCCTGCCGCGACTGCGGTGGCAGCAAACTGCAGCCCGACGCGATGGCGGTGCGTATTCAGGAGCGCACGATCGCCGACGTCACGCAGATGCCGGTGCGTGATCTGCACACGTGGCTCGACACACTGTCGCTGTCGCCGAGTGAAACACAGATCGCGGAGGCGGTGCTGCGCGAAGCGCGCAGCCGCACGCGTTTTTTGTCGGACGTGGGGCTCACGTATCTCACGCTCGATCGCGCGACCCGCACGTTGTCGGGCGGCGAGGCGCAGCGCATCACGCTGTCGAATGCGCTGGGCGCGGCGCTGGTGGATGCCACGTACGTGCTGGACGAACCCAGCATCGGGTTGCATCCGCGCGACCTCGACAAGCTGCTGGCCCTGCTCATGCGGCTGCGCGATCACGGGAACACCGTGATCATGGTGGAGCACGATCTCGAGGCGATGCGCATTGCCGACTACATGGTGGAGCTGGGGCCGCACGCCGGTGAACATGGCGGCGAGGTGGTGTTCGCCGGCCCGATTGCGGAGATCGCCAACAGTCCGCTCACCGGTCAGTATCTGACCGGCGCGCGCACCATTCCGTTGCCCGCCAAGCGGCGCACGGTGGGGCCGCGCTGGCTCGATCTCAAGGGGGCGAGCGCCAACAACGTGAACCACGTGGACGTGCGCGTTCCGCTGGGCGCGATGACGGTGGTGACCGGCGTGTCCGGGTCGGGCAAGAGTACGCTGGTGCACGACATTCTCTTTCATGCGGTGGAAGCCCGGCTGCACGGCGAACATTCGGCCAAGGAGCATCTGGGCGAGACCGTGGGCACGTTCACGTCGTTGTCAGGGGACGAGTTTCTCGACGACGTGGTGCTGGTGGACCAGAGTCCGATCGGTAAGTCCCCGCGGTCGAACCCCGTGACGTACGTGAAAGCGTACGACGAGGTGCGCAAGCTGTTTGCCGAGATGCCGCTGTCGAAAACGCGTGGCTACGGGCCCGGGCATTTCTCGTTCAACGTGGCCGGTGGGCGGTGCGAGCAGTGCGAGGGCGCGGGGGCGATCGAGGTGGAGATGGTGTTCATGGCCGACGTGTTCGTGCCATGCGATGCCTGCGGCGGCAAGCGCTTCAAGCCCGACGTGCTCGAGGTGCGGGTCCGTGGCCGGAACATCGCCGACGTGCTGGAGCTCACGGTGGACGAAGCGATCAAGTTCTTCCCCCGCGAGGACAAGCTGGCGCAGGCGCTGTGGCACGTGCAGCAGGTGGGGCTGGGGTACCTGCGCCTCGGGCAGCCGGCCACCACGCTCTCGGGCGGTGAGGCGCAGCGCCTGAAGATTGCCCGCGAGCTCGCGCTCACGGCGCGGGGCGGCGCCCGGAAGTTGTACGTGCTCGACGAGCCCACCACGGGGCTGCACCTCGAGGACATCCGGAAGCTGGCGCAGGTGTTCGAGCGCCTGCTCGATCAGGGGCACACGCTGCTGCTGATCGAGCACAACCTCGACGTGATCAAGCTGGCCGACTGGATCGTGGATATGGGCCCCGACGGCGGCGACGGCGGCGGGCATCTGGTGGCGATGGGCAGGCCGGAGGAGATCGTGCAGGTGGCGGCGTCGCACACGGGGCGGTGGCTCAAGACGGTGCTCCCCGCTTGACTCAGTGGGGCGGGGAGACGATACTATGAGGCTCTTGCACGGCCGTTCGCGGTTATGTGAGGCGGCGGCGACGGCCGTCGTTATTCCCGGGTAGCTCAGCCAGGTAGAGCAGGTGACTGTTAATCACCCTGTCGGGGGTTCGAGTCCCTCCCCGGGAGCTAAACACAAGGTCTACAACGCGAAGGGCGGTCGCCGACAGGTGGCCGCCCTTCGTGCATGTCAGCGATACTTCCCGCATGGCCAACGACATCCCAGCCGGCATCCGTATCATCCGCGGGGCGAACCGCACCCTCGGCCGCGTTGCCCCGTCGCTGGCCTCGCGGCTGAGCCGACGGATTTTCTCGACGCCACGCAAGTTCACGCCGCGCGAATGGGAGCTGCCGTTCGAGGCCACCGCCAGACGCGATCGCCTGCCGGGCGGTCTCTCGGTGCTGCGGGCCGGCGACGGTCCGACGGTGGCGCTGATCCACGGTTGGGAAGGACGGGCCACGCAGTTCGCCGCCATGGCCCCTGCCCTGCTCGCGCGCGGGTTCCGCGTGATCGCCATCGATGCGCCGGGGCACGGCCATTCGCGGGGGAAGGAGTCCGACCCCTACCGGTTTGCCGAGGCGTTGATCGAGGTCAGCGCACGCTTCGGCCCCCTGCACGCGGCGGTCGGTCACTCCATGGGAGGCGGCAGCGTGGCGCTGGCCCTCTCGTCGGGACTGTCGTTGACGCGGGCCGCGCTCATTGCGAGCCCGTCGTCGCTGCATGATGTGTTGCACCGTTTTTCCGCCGCGATGCATCTGTCGCCGCGGGCCACCGCGCACTTCGTGCACGACGCTCGACGGCGCATTACCGCGCGCGGCTATCGCACCGATGACATCGAGGGCGCGCTGCGTTCGGTCACGGTCCCGGCGCTGATCGTGCACGCGCTCGACGACAAGGAAGTTCCGTTCGCCGATGCGCAACGGATCGCGGGATTTTGGCCGGGCGCCACCCTCCTGCCGGTGGAGCATGTGGGGCACCGGCGGATTCTGCGCGACCCGATCACGATTGCCGCCATCGCCGAGTACCTGTCGGGCGACGCGCCTAGCGCAGGCTGACGACCTGCACGGCATCGCCGACGCGGATCACGCCGGGCTCGCGATGTGTGGTGTTCATGCCGAAGATCACACCGCCGTCGCCGCGACGATACTGCGCGAAGGTGCGCAGTGGCTCCTGGCCGCTCTCCGCCGTGTCGGGATCGACGGTGGTGAGCACGCAGCGGGTGCAGGCCGACCCGACGCTCAGTGACACGTCACCGATCCGGATATCGCGCCACGTGTCCTCGTCGTGTGGGAGCGTGCCGGTGAGCAGGATGTTGGCGCGGAACCGTCGCGGGTCCATCACCTCAGCGTGACCGCGCTCGACCAGACGCGCGTTCAGTGCGTCCACGCTGGCCATGCCGAGCAGCAGCAGGGGCGCGCCGTCGG
>CANHNQ010000014.1 GCA_947462095.1 Gemmatimonadota bacterium | reverse complement strand
TCCATTGCACGCCGCACCTGGCCATGAACATGAAGGGCGTGATCACGGTCAAGTAATTCGAACGGTCTCCGTTCGGCAGGAAACCGCGGGGGCTGGCGAACATCGCCAGCCCCCGCGTTCGTTTCAAGGGTCTCATGTCACTGCGTCCCATCATGCCCCCCCAGGCTCCGGCGCTCGCGGACCCCCCCGCGGTCACGCCGCCCGCGCCACGACGGCGTCGGGCAGGGCAGCGCGCGCGTTGGCTGGCCGCCCGCACGCGCAACGCCGCACAACACGGCCTGCTGATCGCGTCGGCCGCGGCGGTCGTCGTGATCGCGGCGCTCCTGCTCTTCGCGATCGTGCCGCAACAGGTCGATCGCGCCCTCGCGGCGCAGGTTGCCGCGCTTCCGTTGGAACGCGATACGCTGTCGCGGTATCGCGCATTCGTGGCGGCGCGCCGTGAGCTGACCCGAATCGAAACGTCGATGGCGGCCGCCGCGATGACCGCCCGTGCGGATGCGACGGTGCCGCCCCCCGCGCCCGTCCGCGCCGACTCGGTGGCCGTGGCGCCCGTCCCGATCGGGCGCGACAGCGCGACCATCGAGCTGCAGCGGCAGCTCGCCCGTGTCCGACAGGCGCCGCTCGTGGAGAGCTATCGGGCGCTCGCCGAGACCCCGCTGCTGCGCAACGAGGTCAGCGTGCGCACGCTGATCGACTCTCTGGAGCAGTTGCACGCCGAACGGGAAGCGTACGCGGCATTGAGCGGTCCCGATGCGCGCTACGCGTCCATGACGACGCAACTGACGCAGCTGGGACAACGCCTCACGCGCCGCGCCGAGTTGACGTACGCGAGCGCGTTGTCGACGGCGGCCGAGCAGCGCACCGAGGCCGCCGTCGACCGCGCGGTGGCGGCGCCGTTCTTGGTCGTGCAGCAGCCCATGGAGGACCGCGCACTCACGCGCGCGCGCGATGCAGCCGCCAGTGAAGTGGCACGCACCGAACGGGCATGGCGGGACGCGACCACATACAACGCCGATCTGCACGCGCGCCGGGACGCGGTGCGTGCGCGCATGCAGCTCGACATACCCCCGCTGGCGATGCTGCTCGCCGCCTTGGTGCTCGGACTGGTGCTCGGATTCGGCTTCGTGTTGTGGCGCGAGCTGCGTCGGCCCACGGTGGGTGATGAGCAGGAACTCGAGGCACTCACCCGAACCCGTGTCATCGTCCATCGCGCGGTGACGGCGTCCGTCCGCGCGTCGCGGGCGCGTCGGCGGGCCGATGAACACCTGCCAGCGATCATGCAGCCCACCGATGAGGCGTGGCCTTTGCTGCATCTCACCCTCACGAGTATCGGAGACGTTTCGCGCGCGGTCGAGGTCGTGTCCGACCAGCCCATGCTGGCCGGCGCGGTCGCGCTGAATCTGTCGGCCGTCGCCGCGCACGAATCCCGCGCCACGGTGCTGATCGATGCCGCGCCGCGCGGCGGTGCGCTGCTGCCGTTGCTGCCCACCTCGGCACTGACGACCGCGTCCGTCGCGTCGCCGTTGCCTCGCACCGATGTCGATGGCGTGACCGAGGCCGCGGTGCGGGCACGATGGGATGCGCCCCGCGCGCTCGCGATCGGTCGCGACACGTACATCGATCTCGTGTTGCCACGCCTCGTGCGGTCCTGGCATTCGGGGCGCGATCGTGGTGCGCCGCCGGATGCGGCTTCGGTGGTGGATGATCTCCAACGGCTGACGGCGCATCACGATCTCGCCGTGTTTGTCACCGACCACGATCTCGACCAGCAGCTGCCGTCGCAGACCGATGTCGTGCTGTGCGCGCGTCCCGGCGTGACGACGCTGGCGTGGTTGTCCCGTACCATGCGGCAGCTCGAGGATCGCGGACGCCGGGTGCGCGCGGTCGTGCTGTGGTCGGCGGACCTCCCGCTGGGCGGGTGAACGCCGGCGCTCCCACGGCGCCGGTACGATGTTGCACCACGGAATCCGTGGCGCGGTGGGTGGTGGTCGGCTAGTCTCCGAGACATGTGGGCCGATACGCTGTTGTCACTCGAACGTGGTCACCTGATCCGCCTCGCGCTGTGGGCCGGCGCGTGTGTGTTGAGCGGGACCGCATTGCTGGCGTGGTTGATGGTGCGTCGTACGACGGCGCCGTTGTTGCGGCATTTTGCCATGCAGACGGCGGCGTGGGGGGCGGTGAACCTCGCCATCGCGGCCTGGGCGTGGCGCGGCCTGGCGTTCCGCGACTTCGCCGGCACGCAGCGCTTGCTGAACGTGCTCTGGCTGAACACCGGTCTCGACGTGGGGTATGCGGCGGTTGGTGTCACGCTGGCGCTGACGGCTTGGCGGTGGGGGTCGCGCCCCGGTGGTATCGGCGCCGGTCTCGCCGTCGTGGTGCAGGGGGTCGCCCTCGCGTTACTCGACCTGCGCCTCATCGCGGTGATCGGTCCGCTGCAATAGGGAGTCGGGAGTATGGAGTATGGAACTGCACTCCCTGTTCCCTGCTGTGTCTTCCTACCCCTTACCCCCCACTCCTTTCTCTCATATGGAACCCGTCATTCCCGATCTTCGCGCTGAGCCGCGTGAACGCGCCTATGCGCAGCTGCTCGCGATGCAGTCGCTGTTGCTCGAGGGGAGCGACGACGTCATCGCCGGCATGGCGACGGTCAGCGCGCTGTTGCACCACGCCTTCGGCCATCTGTGGACGGGGTTCTATCGCGTGGTCGAACCGGGACGACTGCTGCGTGTCGGTCCGTATCAGGGGTCGCTCGGGTGTCAGGACATCAGGTTCGGGCGCGGTGTCTGCGGCACCGCCGCCGCCGAGCGTCGTACGGTGGTCGTGGAGAACGTGCATGACTTTCCGGGACACATCACGTGCGATCCGCGATCGCAGAGCGAGATCGTGGTGCCCGTCTTCGACGCCGCTGGCGCACTGATCGCCGTGCTCGATATAGACTCGTCCGTCCCGGCCGCGTTCGGCGAGGCCGATCGCGACGGACTCGAGCAGCTGGTGGCTTGGTTCGCCCGCGCGACGTATGTTCCGGTTCCTGCCTGACTCCTCAGTCGACCCGTCGATGACCGGCTACTCCGATCGGATCAACCACGCCTTCGCCTATGCGGCGAAGCACCACGATCAGCAGGTCCGCAAAGGCACGCGGCTTCCGTATCTCACGCATCCCGCCAATGTCGCGGTGATTCTCACCCGCTACGGGTGCGGCGAGGACGCGGTGGTGGCGGGAATCCTGCACGATGTCGTGGGCGACTGCGTTCGCGGTGGCTGGACACGCGAGACGCTCAACGAGCGCATCGGCACCAAGTTCGGCAACAGCATGCTCGAGATGCTGTTGTCCGTGACGGAGCGTCGCACGGATGATGACGGCGTCGAGCTCTCGTTGGACGATCGCAAGGACGACTATCTCGCGCGGCTCTCCCTCGCGACTGCCGATGCACTCTGGGTCTGTGCCGCCGACAAGGTGCACAGCGCGAACTCCATACTTTCTGATCTGCGCCGCACGTCGTTTCCCGAAACCGTATGGGGACGCTTCGCTGCCGGACGCGACGGCACGGTGCGCCAGTACGCCCGCGTGAGCGATCGACTGCGCGAGATCGGCTTCAACGCTCCAATCGTGGACGAACTCGCGCACGCCGTCGCGGAGCTGGGCCGGATCTGATTCTGAGAGTGCTTGCGGCGACATCGGAACGGCCAGAACACGGATGACGCGGAAGACACCGAAACCACACGGATAAGCAAAAGCAAAAGCGAATGTGTTGACTCATAAAGCGAACGACACGGCGCAGCGGCAGCACACCGCTTATCCGTGTCGTTTCCCTTTTACATCCGCGTCATCCGTGTTCCGGCAGTAGCGATCTTTCAGCCAACGCGGAACCAGAAGCTCACACGCCGGCCGTCGCGCCGTAGCTCGTCTCGACGTAGTTCTCGAGAATCACGAGGAATTCCTCGACGATCTTGTCGCCCTTGAGTGTGGTGAAGAGCTTGCCGTCCACGTACACCGGCGCCTTCGGCTCTTCGAACGTGCCCGGCAGCGAAATGCCGATGTTGGCGTGCTTGGATTCGCCCGGACCGTTCACGACGCATCCCATCACGGCCACTTTCATCTCCACCACCCCCGGCCGCGACTCGCGCCACACCGGCATCTGCTCGCGCAGATAGCCCTGGATGTCTTCGGCCATGTGCTGGAAGAACGTGCTCGTGGTCCGTCCGCACCCCGGGCACGCCGTGACCTGTGGGGCGAACGACCGCAGCCCCAGCGACTGCAGAATCTGCTGCGCCACGAACACTTCCTCACGACGATCGCCATTCGGCTTCGGCGTGAGGGACACGCGGATCGTGTCGCCGATCCCTTCGCTGAGCAGAATGCCGAGGGCCGCCGCCGAAGCCACGACACCCTTCGTGCCCATGCCCGCCTCGGTGAGACCGAGGTGCAGCGGATAGTCGCAGCGCTTGGCGAGACGACGATAGCACTCCACGAGATCGGGCACGACGGAGATCTTGGCGCTCACGATGATCTTGTCGTGACCGAGGCCGACTTCTTCGGCGAGCGCGGCGGAACGCAGCGCGCTCTCCAGCATCGCGTCCATGTAGACATCCTTCGCGTCGCGTGGCTGGGCCAACTTCGCGTTGCTGTCCATCATGTCGGTGAGCAGGTTCTGATCGAGCGAGCCCCAATTCACGCCGATGCGCACCGGCTTGTCATGATCGATCGCTGCCTGCACAATCGTGGTGAAGTTCGTGTCGCGATGCTTCGTGCCCACGTTGCCCGGATTGATGCGGTACTTGTCGAGCGCGGCGGCGCACGCCGGATACTTGGTGAGCAGCAGGTGCCCGTTGTAGTGGAAGTCGCCGATGAGCGGGACATCCAGACCGCGATCTTCCAGCCGCTGCCGGATCTCGGGGACTGCCTGAGCGGCCTCGTCGTTGTTGACCGTGATGCGTACTTTCTGCGACCCGGCCTCGAAGAGGGCCGCGACCTGATCCGCGGTGCCCGCGGCATCAGCCGTATCGGTGTTGGTCATCGACTGCACCACGATCGGTGCGGCGGAGCCGACAGAGACACCGCGCACCTTCGTGGTGACGGTAGGACGACGAGTGCTGAGGCCGTGAACGAAAGACACCATGGATTCCGGTTGAGAGTGGCTGCTATAAGGTAGCGCGGGCGGGGACTCCTCCCCAAGTTCCTCGCAATCCGGCGTTTCCGCGAGCCGGCTCCTCGTTGCACTCACCACCCTGCCGCCGCCGTGTCCGATCCCACTCCGCCGTTCGATGCACACGAAGGCGCGTCCGATCGCCCGATCGCCGCGCCCACGCCGAAGCCCCGCCCGTCGTTCCTGCGTCGACATTGGCTGGCGTTCGGGGTCTTCGGTGTGTTCGGCCTCCCGGCTCTCGGGCTCGCCCTCTGGGCTACGATCGCGCTCAGCTGGAGCTACTCCACCGGCAAGCGGGCCGGCTTCGTGCAGAAGATTTCCCGAAAGGGCTACGTCTGCAAAACCTGGGAAGGGACGCTCTACACCGACATCGCCCGTGGATTTCGGTCCGACAGTTTCTCGTTCACGGTGCGCAGTGATTCGCTCGCCCACGTGATCGAAGCGCTCAGCGGCAAGAGAGTTGCAGTGGACTACGAGCAGCACATCTACGTGCCGACGTCATGCTTTGGCGATACGGAGTACTTCGTGACCGGGGTGAGCGTGCTACCGGAGTAACACGAGTGCCGTGTCCCAGCATTCCCCTACACGCTTTGGAGCGCGCCATGAATCGCCTTGCCAAGTTCGCCGCGGTGGCCGTGATGCTGATGACACCCGCGATGGTCAGTGCCCAGTCCTCGGCCGTGGGGTTCGGTGTGAGCGGTGGACTGTCGGTTCCGACCGGCAACCTCGGTGACGCCGTGGACGCCGGCTATACCATCGCCGGCCACGTGTTTCTCAAGCCGGCAACGATGAAGTCGCTTCGCTTCCGTGGGGACGTGAGCTTCGATCGCTATGCCTACAAGGGCAATGTCGATGGCACGTACACCAGTCTCGGCTTCGTGGGCAATGCGCTGGTGGACGTGTCGTCGAGCGGCGGCGTGAAGCCGTACGTCCTGGGCGGCCTCGGTGCCTTCAATGGCAAGACGTCCACGACCGCCGGCTCGGTGAACGTCTCGACCAGCAGCACGGATGTCGGCATTCAGGTGGGTGGCGGGCTCAACTTCCAGCTCTCCGGGTTCTCCACGTTCCTCGAAGCGAAGTACGTCAACGTGTTCGCGGAGAACAACAGCACCGGGTACATCCCGATCACGTTCGGCGTGCGCTTCTAGTTCACAGTACCGCACGGCAAGGCCCGGCATCCGCACGGATACCGGGCCTATTGTGTCTCGGGGGATACTGTTCGGTGCGATGTCCTGCCACTTTTCGGAAGGATGACCAGCCAGACTCCCCCCATCATCATTGTCGGCGCCGGCGTTGCCGGCCTCGTGTGTGCGATTGAGCTCCATCGCGCCGGCCGACCCGTCGTTGTCCTCGATGCCGGGCTGGAGGTTGGTGGGCGGGTGCGAAGCACCACGCGCGACGGCCTCGTGTTCGACCATGGCTTCCAGGTGCTGTTCACGGCGTATCCCACGCTGCGCCGCTACCTCGATCTCGATGCGCTCGCGCCGCGCAAATTCTTGCCGGCCGCCCGGATCGTGCAGGGAGGCCGTGCCTCGTTGATCGGCGACGCGCTGAGTGATCCGTCGCTGCTGATCGACACCGTCATGGCGCGCGCCGTGCCGCTCGGCGACAAGCTGCGCCTGCTCGCGTTGCGCCGCTTCGCCCAGCGGCTGTCCATTGACGAATGCTTCAGCGCGCGGTTCGCGGGGGTGAGCACGCGCGATTTCCTGGCGTCGCGCGGATTCAGCGCGTCGGTGATCGACGGATTCTTCGCCCCGTTCTACGGCGGCATTCTGCTGGACCGTACCCTCGCCACCAGCGCCTCGGTGCTGCTGTTCACGTTCAAGATGCTGGCCGAGGGGGACACGGTCGTGCCCGCCGCCGGGATGGGTGCCCTCACGAAGCAGTTGGCGGCGCGGCTTCCGACTGGCACGGTGAAGACCGGCGTGGCCGTGCAATCACTCACGGTCAACGACGGTCGCGTGACCGGCGTGGTGCTGGCTGGCGGCGACGTGTTGCCGGCGGCGCAGGTCATCATGGCCACCGATGCCCCGGCCGCGGCGAAACTCGCGGCCACGGCCGGCGTGCAGATTGCTACGCCGTCGGGGGCGCGCGGCACGACCACGCTGTATTTCACCACCAGCGGTGCATCGCCGATTCCCGGCCGTGCGCTGTGGCTGAATGCCGATGCCTCGGCCGTGATGAGTCATGCCGTGACGATCACCGATGTCGCGCCGGACTACGCACCGCGCGGCGTGTCGCTCGTTGCCGCGAGTGCGGTTGGTGCTGCGGCCGATCGGTCCGATGCCGATCTCGAATCGGCCGCCCGTCGCGAGCTCGCGGCCATGGCGAAGGCCGCCGGTGATGCGGCGGCTGACGCCAAGACCGCTGCCCTGTCGCGCGAGGCCGTGTGGCGGGTGCCGTACGCGCAGTTTGCACAGCCTCCGGGATGGCGGGAACACCGTCCGACGATCGCGTGTGGTATACCGGGGCTGTGGCGTGCCAGCGAAGTGTTGCACTCCAGCTCACTCGAAGGTGCGGCGCGAGGCGGGCAGGATGCCGCCTCGGCCGTGCTGCAGTCCCACTGACGCTTTGATACCTCTTATGCGCTACTCCCTCATCCGATCCACGACGGCGCTGGTCGGCGCCCTCGCCCTCGGTGCCACGACCCTCGCCGCGCAATCGCTGCGCGAGCAGACGCGTGAACCGAGCACGAAGTCGCCGACACAGGTCATCTCGGTGAATCCGTTCCTGCCGCTGTTCGGCTACTTTCAGGGCGAATACGAGCACCGGATCACGCAAAGCACGTCGGTCGGTATCTCCGGCGCGCATATGAAGCTCGACGACGTGTACACGAGCGTCGACGTGAAACTGCGCTTGTATCCGCAGGAGCGCGTGCTGGAGAAGCTCGGCATCTCGGCGGGACTCGGATATGGCCGGGTGAAGACCCCGTACGCGAATGTCTGCGATCCGTTCGTAGGGATCCTGTGCGTTCCCGACAAGCCGTCCGCCTCCGCGCCAACCTTCGCGGTGGAAGCGCAGTATCAGTGGTTGCTGGGCAGGGGCCGCTCTACCGCCGTCGCGATCGGCGGTGGCGTGAAGCGGTTCTTCATTGCGGAGTCCCCAAACCTCGAGCGCGTTGTGCCGACGTTACGGCTCACGATCGGCTACGCGTTTTAGGCGGCGTCGACTTTACGCGTTTGTGAGGCAGGAGTCGCTTGTTTCAGTTGCTATCCGTGCGGTTGAGGGCGTCAGCTGACGCCCAGTAGCCCTGCCACCTCACCGAGCCGCTCGACGGTGACCACCGCACCAGCCGCGCGCAGTCGTTCCGCTGAGACAATCTCCGCATAGCCGATCACCGTCATGCCGGCGGCCGTCGCTCCCTGCACGCCGAGCGGACTGTCCTCCACGACCACCGTGCGCGCCGGATTGAAGCCGAGTGCGCGCGCGGCGTGCAGAAAGAGATCCGGGGCCGGCTTGGGCTTGCCGACATCGACCGCCGAGAAGCGCTTCCCCTCGAAGCGATCGAGCAGCCCTGTTTTGCCGAGCGTCGTGCGCATTTTTTCGTGCTCGCCGTTCGACGCCACGCCGTAACGGACGCCTGCGGCATCGAGCGTATCGAGCAGAGGCACGATGCCGTGTACGGGCTCGAGGTCGCGTTGCAACGCCACGGTCACATTCGCCGTGAAGCGTGCCAGCAGGTCGTCCGGCGGTGCGTGGCCCATCATCTCGGTCACGATCTCGACGCAGCGTGGCATCGAGTTGCCCATGAAAATGCTGAGCGATTGCTCCATCGTCATGGGCAAACCGATCTCGGTCAGCAGCAACGCCCACGTGCCGTTCGAGATGCGTTCGCTGTCCACCAGCACGCCGTCGCAATCGAAAATCACCCCATCGATGGTGCCACCGACGGCGTGGCGGAGTCGCTCAGCGGAGGGTGCGTTCATTGCCGAGCGATGGGTCGACGGGGGTCAGACTCGCACGGGCTTGCGCGAGCTGGCGCTGCACGGCGTCGGGACCGGTGCCGCCATCGATGTTGCGCGCGGCGAGTGAGGCGTCTACGCCCAGGGCGTCGCGCGCATCCGTGCCGAACAGCGTGTGTGCGGCGGTGAACGCGTCGACGGGGAGCCGGTCGAGCTCGATGCCCCCTTCTTCCGCCTGCCGCACCAGCGCGCCCACGGCCCCGTGCGCCTCGCGGAACGTGGCGCCCTTCTTGACGAGATAGTCGGCCAGATCGGTCGCCATCATCGCACTCGAGCAGGCCGCGCGCATGCGCGTCTTCTCGAACCGCAGTTCAGCGATGGCACCGGCCATCGCCGGCAGCACCAGCAACAGCAGGTCAATGGCGTTGAACAACGCGCGCTTGTCGTCCTGCAAATCCTTGCTGTAGCCACTGGGCAGTCCCTTGATGGTGCCGAGAATCGACACGAGGTCGCCCAACACGCGCGCGCCCGAGCCACGGGCCAGTTCGAACACATCCGGGTTCCGCTTCTGGGGCATCATGCTGCTGCCCGTGGAGAAGCCGTCGCCGAATTTCACGAAGCCGAACTCGCTCGTGCCGTACAGGATCATGTCTTCGGCCAGGCGCGAGCAGTGCGCCGCCGTCATGGCGCAGGCGAACAACGTCTCGGCCACGAAATCGCGGTCGCCGGTGGCGTCGATGCTGTTGGCGGAGATCGCCTGGAAGCCGAGCGACTCCTTGAGCAGCACGCGTGACACCGGGAACGCCGAGCCGGCAATCGCCCCTGAACCCAGCGGCATCACCGACGTGCCGCGCTCGGCGTTGGCGAATCGCGTCCGGTCGCGCGACAGCGGCCAGAAGTGCGCGAGGAGCCAGTGGGTGCCGCTCACCGGCTGGGCGCGCTGCTGGTGCGTATAGGCCGGCAGTACCGCGTCGGTGAGCCCCTCGGCCTGCAACAGGAGCGCCTGTTGCAGTTCGGCGATGGCGGCCGTGACGCGCCGGCAGGCGTCCATCGTCCAGAGGCGCGACGCCGTGGCGACCTGATCGTTGCGCGACCGCCCCGTATGCAGCTTGGAGGCAACCGTGCCGGCTTCCTCGTGCAGCAGGCGGTCGATCATGGTGTGGATGTCTTCGTCGGTCGCCACCGGCTGCGCGCCGTCGGCGATACGCCGACCCACGCGGTCGAGTCCCTGCTGCAGCGCGTCGCTCTCTTCACGCGTGAGTACCCCCGCTTCACCCAGCGCCAGCGCCCACGCCTTGGAGAGCCGCACATCGTGCGGCCAGAGTCGGAAGTCGGTGCCGATGGAGCGATTGATCGCATCGAGGAGCGGCGACGGGCCACCGGCGAATCGACCGCCCCACAGCTTATGGGTTCCGGCTTCGGAAGTGCTCACGGCATACTCACGACAGGGTTCGAAGGAATAACGACGCGGGAAATCTAGAGGATCGGCCGTGGATCAGGCGCGCAGATACGCACGAAGTTTCTTGAGGACGCGCTCTCGCCCCTCCGTGGAGCGGCAGATGATGAGCACCGTATCATCGCCGGCAATCGTGCCCGCGACATCGGGCCACTGCAGCTGATCGAGCGCCTCGGCCACGGGCTGCGCGCCCGACTTGATGGTGCGGGCCACCACGAGGACCTGCACTCCTTCCACCTCGGTGAGCAGCTGCGGAAGCATGCGCTCGAGCTGCGCGAGTGCGTCCTCATCGCCACCGCTCTCGAGGAAGGCGTACCGGGAACGGCCCTGGGCGTCGGGAATGCGGGCCAGGCGGAGTTCGCGCAGGTCGCGCGAGAGGGTGGACTGGGTGACGTCCCAGCCGCGCTTGGCGAGCTGGCGTCGCAGCTCTTCCTGACTGGCCACGGCCTTCGCGGTGACGATCTCGCGGATAACTTGATGGCGCTGTTTCTTGTCGGACACGCGACAGACTCCTGCGAATCGGTTCGGCGCCGAATTATGCGCCACCGGGAAGGAAACCACGCACCACTGTGACACGCGGCCGATTGACAGTGTCGTGATGCAAAATTATGCATTAATTGTGCATACTTTACCGGACGTCACGCAACTCCCCACCCCGACCGTTACCGGACCCACGTATCGCGTGGGCGTGCTGGGCGCGAGTGGGTACTCGGGGCGCGAGCTCTGCGCGCTCATTCTCGGACATCCCAACCTGACCCTCGCGTTTGCCACGGCGAATGCACAGCGCGGCACGACGCTGCGCGTGAAGGCGGGGGGGCGGGTGCATGCGATTCCGATGGTGGGGCCCGACGAGGTCGATTTGGCGAGCGCCGATCTGGTGTTCGCGGCGTTGCCGCATGGCGCCTCGGCCGAGTGGGTGGCACACGTCATCGCGGCCGGCGCCCGGGTGGTCGATCTCTCGAGCGATCTCCGTCCCGGACATGGCGGGACCGATCATGCGCCCACCGGCGTGCCGAGCGATGCACCGTACGGGCTCCCGGAGCTCTTTCGTACACCACTGCATGGCGCGCGCGTGGTGGCGAACCCCGGCTGCTATGCGACCAGCATTCTGGTGGCGCTCGCCCCGCTGGCGAAGGCCGGGCTGATAGCGCCCGGCGCAACGGTGAACATCGCGGCGGCCAGCGGCGTGAGCGGCGCCGGCGCGTCGCCCAAACTCGAGCTGCTGTTTGCCGAGGTGACGGAAAATTTCCGAGCGTATGGCGTGGGTAATTCGCATCGGCATCTGTTCGAGATGCGGGCCAGCCTTGCGGCGCTCGGTGCCGACTGCGATCTGCTGTTCACCCCGCATCTGCTGCCGGTGGACCGTGGCATCCTGTCCACCATCACGGTGCCGCTCACGCGGCCCCTCGACGATGCGCTGACGCCGTTCCGGGACATGTACGCCCACGAGCCGTTCGTGGAGCTCACCGCCGATCTCCCCGCACTGGCCGACGTGCAGCATCGCAACGTGGTGCGCATCGGTGCGCGGATGCCGAGCGGCATGCGCACGCCGACGCTGCTGGTGTTCAGCGCGATCGACAACCTGGTGAAGGGCGCGGCGGGTCAGGCGATCCAGAACGCGAACCTGATGCTGGGGCTTGAAGAGACCGCGGGACTTCCTCGATAAGAGCGGAGTACGGGGTCGGGCGTAGGGGGTGGGGGGTAGGGGGTAGCGCTCCACCGCCGACACCGTGCTCCGTACTTCGCCGTCATCCCCGTACTCCCTACTCCCTACTCCCTACTCCGTACTCCCTACTTCGCAGTTATAAAAATGTTTGTCGTCAAACTCGGTGGCCGCACCCAGAACGATCCCGCGTTGCCCGCAGCCCTTGCCGCCTTGTGGCGCGCGACGGATGGCGGTGTCGTGGTCGTGCACGGCGGTGGCGATCAGATCAGTGCGTTGCAGCGGCTGCGCGGTGAGGAGCCGGTGTTTGTGGGTGGTCGTCGCGTGACGACCGATACCGCCCTCGAGTTGGTGCGCATGGTGTTGTCGGGGCTCGCGAACAAGCAGATGGTCTCGGCGTTGGTGGCGGCGGGTGCGCCGGCGGTCGGTATTTCCGGCGAGGACGCCGCGCTGTTGCGGGCGGTACCGATCGATGTGGCCACGTTCGGGCACTCCGGCACCCCCTCGGTGGTTGATCCGCGGCTGGTGCGCGCCCTGCTGGCATCGGGATTTCTCCCGGTGATCTCGCCGGTGGCGGCGCGTGAAGCAGACGGCGGGGCCGGTGCGTACAACGTGAATGGCGACGATGCGGCCGCGGCCATCGCCGCGGCGCTTGGGGCCGATGAACTGTTTCTGATGGCGGACGTGCCCGGCGTGCTCGACGGCGACAAGGCGCTCGTGCCGCGTCTCTCGCTCGACGAGGCGCAGGCATTGGTGACGAGTGGAGTGGCGGGAGGCGGCATGGCCGCCAAGCTCGATGCCTGCGCGCAGGCGCTGGCCGGTGGTGTCCACCGAGTGCGGATCGGCGATCTCGCCGCACTCACTGTTCCCGAGGCGGGAACCGCGATCGTTGCGCGCGTGGACGCAACGGATGCCGTCTTTTCCAGGTAGCTGCCCATGACTTCGACGATGCCCTCGCCCGCTCCGACCACCGCGCTCCCGGCCACGCCGGCGGCGGCACCGTCGGCGATGCCCGCCATTCTGGGCACGTACAAGCGACAGGCACCGCTCTTCGTCCGGGGAGACGGCGTCTACATGTTCGACGAGCACGGCACGCGCTATCTCGACCTCGTGGCCGGCATCGCCGTGACGTCGCTCGGGCACAACGATCCGGGTGTCGTGAACGCGATGCAGGAGGCGCTGGCCACGGGGCTCATTCATACGTCGAACCTGTACCGCACGGCGCCGGGCGAGGCGCTGGCGCAGTGGTTCGTGGATCATTCGTTTGCCAGCAGCGTGTTCTTTGCGAACTCGGGTGCCGAGGCCAACGAGGGCGCCTTCAAGTTCGCGCGGCGCTGGGGGGGCACGCAGGGCGTGCCGAACAAGCACCACATCATCGCGGTCCGCGGGTCGTTTCACGGGCGCATGCCCGGCACGTTGGCCGCGACCGACCGTCCGGCCTACCGCCTGCCGTTCCGTCCCCTCATGGGTGGCGTGACGATCGTGGAGCGCGATCTCGATGAACTGGCGCTGGCGCTGCATCCGGAGAAGACGGCGGCGGTGATCGTCGAGCCGATTCAGGGCGAAGGGGGCGTGCGGGTGGTCGACCCCGAGTTCCTGCGTGGCCTGCGTGAGCTCACGCGTGAGCGGAACGTGCTCCTGATCCTCGACGAGATTCAGTGCGGGCTGGGACGGACCGGCACGTTCTTCGCGTACGAGCAGATCGGCGTCGTACCCGACATGCTCACCATCGCGAAGCCGCTGGCCAATGGCTTGCCGATCGGCGCGATTCTGGTGAACGAGGCGGTCGCGCGGGTCATGCAGCCCGGTGATCACGGCACCACCTTCGGCGGCGGTCCGCTGCTGGCGCACGTGGCGCATCACGTGGTGCAGCGGTTGTCCGACCCGGCCATGCTGCAGCACGTGCGGGAGACCGGGGCGTGGTTCGGTGAACAGCTGCAGGGGATTGCTGACCGGACCGGCCAGGTCCGCGCCATTCGCGGCAAGGGACTCATGTGGGGCATGGATGTGCATGAGCCGGCGGCGGCGATCATCGGGCGTGCGTTCGACAAGGGACTGCTGATGGTCAGCGCCGGCGAGCACACGCTGCGCTTCCTGCCGCCGCTGGTGATCACCAAGGCCCAACTCGCCGACGGGCTCGCGATTCTCGAGTCGGTCCTCCAGCCGTAAGGCGCCGTGTACATCCCCCGGTTGTTCTCCGAGTCGGATCGCGACGCGCTGCACGGGTTCATCGAGCGCCATCCGCTCGGCGCGCTGGTCACGTCGTCGGGGGAGCACGGATTCTTCGCCACGCACCTTCCCCTGCTGCTCGACCGGGAGCGCGGCGCGTTCGGTGTCCTGCAGGGGCACATCGCCCGGGCCAATCCCCACCATGAGCGGGCGGCGAGTGGCGACTCGTCTCTCGTGATCTTCAGCGGTCCCGACGCCTACGTCACGCCGTCGTGGTATCCGAGCAAGCAGGAGCACGGCAAGGTCGTACCGACCTGGAACTACATCGCCGTGCACGCCACGGGTGTGCTGCGCTTCATCGATGACCGTGACTTCCTGATGACGCATCTCGACCGGCTCACCGACCGGCACGAAGCATCGCAGTCGCATCCGTGGGCCATGCACGACGCGCCGCTCGACTTCCTCGAGCAGCTTGCCCGAGCCACCATCGGCGTCGAGATCGAGATTACCGCGCTCGAAGGCAAGTACAAGCTGAGCCAGAACCGCAGCGCCGCCGACGTGCACGGCGTGATCTCGGGGCTCGACGCATCGGCGTCGGCACACGATCGCGCGGTGGCGGATGCGATGCGCGCACGCGCGACGCCGCCATAAACTTTGCGCGTGCCCTAGTGCATTCGCGCAGAATGCACAATATTGTCGTCGCCTTCACGTGCCTCCGTGAACGGTGCGGGAGATTCACGCGGTGCGTCCGCGTGTCGTCATCCGCGAAACGCACCGACCTCGCGTGGTTCGATCACCGGCGGTGTTGCCCCTGTCCTGGCGCGTCGATCCGGCGACGTGCTCGAGGCCGGACAGGGCCGCTGGTGGTGCGACGGCGCAGCAATCCGGTAACGCCGCCCCCCCCGAGCAGCGCGTAACGAGCACCGTGCGTAACTTCCGGTATGCTCGCCTCCAGACCGATTCTTCGCGCATCCGCGATCGCCGCGTCGATGCTGGCCGTGACGCCCGCCGCGTCAACGATGGCCGCCCAAGCCGCGCCGCCTACGCTCGTCGTGCAGATCACCGTCGACCAGCTCCGTCCGGATTACCTCGACACGTGGTCGTCGCAGTTCACCGGCGGTCTCGCCCGGCTGCTGAAGCACGGGGCGTTCTTCACCAACGCCTCACACGATCATGCCACCACCGAGACGGCGCCCGGCCATGCGACGCTCTGGTCGGGACGTTATCCGTCGCACACCGGCGTGGTGCTGAATGAGATCGGTGTGGCCGATCCCCAGTCGCCGCTGCTGTTGGGTCGCGGGGGCGGCGCCTCGCCGTACCGGTTCCGCGGCTCGGCGCTCTTTGACTGGATGCGCACCCGAGACCAGTTCAGCCGGGCGCTGTCGGTGTCGCGCAAGGATCGCGGCGCGATTCTGCCGCTGGGGCGGGCGAAGCAGCAGGTGTACTGGTACTCACTCGACGGGCGCTTCACGACCAGCCGCTATTACGCGGACACGCTGCCGACGTGGGTGCAGCAGTTCAACGCGCGCAATTTCCTGAAGCCGTACCTTGGGGCCCAGTGGACGCCGCTGCTCGCCGCGTCGCAGTATCCCGAGAAGGATTCGCTGGCCATCGAAAATCAGGGGAAGGACTACGTCTTCCCCCACACGCTCGATACCGATGTGCGGGCGGGCGGGACGAACCTCACGGAGTTTCCGTGGATGGACGACGTGACGGTCGACATGGCGCTGGCCGGCGTGAACGCGCTCGACCTCGGCAAGGGCCCGACGACCGACGTGCTCGCCGTATCGCTGTCCAGTACGGACGCCGTCGGACACCGGTACGGTCCCGATTCGCGTGAGCTGCACGATCAGGTGTTGCGGGTGGATCGCGCCCTCGGTCGACTGATCGATTCGCTGTACAAGCTGCGGGATTCCACGCGTATCGTGTTCGCGCTGGGTGCCGATCACGGGGTGTCGCCGTTTCCCGAGGTTGCCTTTCCCGGCGCCGATCCCAACCGCGGCCGCGTGAATCCGCAGCCCATCATCGACGCCGCCCGGAGTGCGCTGGCCGCCCGCGGGGTGGAAGGGGATGCCCTCATGCTGCAGGCGGGTATCGTGTCCCTCGATCGTCGTCGGTTGGCGGCCAAGCGGGTGAACGCCGACTCGGTGGTCACCGCGTTGCGTGGTCAGCTGTTGAAGCTGCCCGGCATGCAGCGGGTGGATCGCGTGTCCACGCTGGCCGCTGCCGCCGCCACGGGCGATGTGATTGCGCGTCGGTGGTTGCACGCGATTCCGACCGACTTCCAGGCTGAGCTCACGGTGACGTTCAAGCCCGGCTACTACTGGTCGGGCACGCGCTACGCGACGCACGGTACGCCGCACGATCTCGATGCGCGTATCCCGATCCTGCTCATGGGGCCGCTGGTGAAGCCGGGTCGCTACACCAAGCCGGTGTTCTCGGTCGACGTGGCCCCGACGCTGGCCGAGATGCTCGGCATTCCGCCCACCGACAAGGTGGACGGCCGCGTGCTGACCGAAGCCCTGCGCCGCCCGTAGGCGATGGCTCTGCGCATCGACCGCGCCTTCGACGAGCTGCGCTTCGGCGCCGCCCGCACGTTGAATCTGCGCGCGATGCAACCGACCGCATCACAGGCCTCCACCCTCGCCGACTCCTGGCTCCGGCAGCAACAGGTGCTTGGCAGCGACGAGGCGCTGGTGATCACGGGACGCGGCAACAACAGTGTGGACGGGTATTCGCCGGTGCGCGAAGCGATCGTGAAGCTGCTGCCGTCGCTCCGTCGTCGGAATGTGATTACCGGCTACGCCGAGCACACCCCGGGGTCGTTCGTGGTCACGTTCGCGCCGTTGCGCGCGCTATTCGAAACGCCGAAGCGGCGTCGGGAACGCGTTGGCGTGAAGCCGGTGCCGCCATCGCTGCAGGCGCTGGACGAAGAAACGGTGCGCCAGCTGCGCGACCTTTCCACGATGTCGTTGGCCGTGCTCGGCATTCAGTCGCCCACGGCGCTGCAGCTCGAGGACGAAATGCAGCGCCAGTTCGGCGTACTCACGGCCGCGCTGGCCGACGACGGCGATCGTGAAGCGCTGCTGCAGCAGGCCCTCGTGCGCGCCGCGGAAGAGTACGAGGCGGGCTAGTTTACGTCAGCCGTTCGTCTGGTTGGTTTTCACTCCACCGGAGTTCATGTCGTGTCCGTTCCCCGCTCGTCGGCATTGGCGATGACCAGTGCGCTCGCGCTCGCTGCGCTGAGCCCCTCCGTCGTTCACGCGCAAGCGAAGTCCGGCAGTCCGTCGCCGATCACCGGCTATTCGCCGGCCACGGCGCTCACCGAGCGTCGCCTGGAGCAGGACGCGATCGGGGGCCCCCTCGCCTCGCGGGCCAAGGCGCACTCGGCGGCGCTGTCGAAGGAGCCCCACGTGGCCGGGACGCCCGCGCAAGAGCGGACCCGCGACTACGTGATCGCGCAGATGAAGGCGATGGGACTCGAGACGGAAATCCGCACGTATGATGTCTGGCTGCCGCACGCCACGAGCGTACAGATCACCCGAATGGGACGTGACACGGCGGCGCTCGATCTCGCCGAGCCCGGGATCGCCAGCGATCCCGCGACGATGCTGCCGCAGTACCTCACGGTGAACGGATCCAGCGGTGCCGGCGTGGGTGAAGGCGAACTGGTGTTCGTGAACTTCGGGCTGATCGAGGACTACGCGTCGCTCGACTCGATGGGTGTGTCGGTGAAGGGAAAAGTGGTGCTGGCGCGGTACGGCCGGAGCTTCCGTGGGATCAAGTCGCGCGAAGCGGAGAAGCGCGGCGCGGTGGCGCTGCTGATCTACACGGACCCGCTCGACGACGGTTTTGTGCAGGGCGATGTGTATCCGGAAGGCCCGATGCGCCCGCTCAAGGGATTGCAGCGCGGCAGTGTGTACAACGGCGCCGGCGATCCGCTCACGCCGGGGTATGCCAGCAAGCCGGGGGCCCCGCGCCTCAAGCCGGAGAACACGGCGCTGCCGAAGATTCCGGTGGTGCCGATCAGTGCGTTCAATGCGCAGCAGCTCCTCGACGGCGTGCGAGGCACCGACGTGCCGCGCAACTGGCAGGGCGGCATGGCGCTGCGGTATCACGTGGGTCCCGGTCCCACACGCGTCAAGGTGGAAGTCACCACCGACGCGGCGACGAAGGGGACGAAGCAGATCCACAACACGCTGGGCTACCTGCGCGGCACCGACTTCCCTGATCAGTACGTCTACATCGGCGCGCACCGCGACTCGTGGGGTCCGGGTGCGGCTGACAACATCAGCGGCACGGTGTCGGTACTCGAAGCGGCGAACGCGCTGGCGGACATGGCGAAGCGCGGTCAGCGCCCGAAGCGTACGATCGTCTTTGCCACCTGGGATGCGGAAGAGTGGGGGCTGGTGGGCAGCAGCGAGTACGTGGAAGAGGATTCGCTGCGCCTGAAGAAAGGCGCGGTGGCGTATCTCAATCAGGACGTGTCGGCGCAGGGGTCGCAGTTCGGCGGTGGTGGGTCGCCGTCGCTGCGGGCCACGCTGCGTGATGTGGTGAAGAGCGTTCCGGAGCCGAAGGGGAAGGGCTCGGTCTATGAGGCGTGGCGCGCCGTCACGGGGACGCGGGCCGATACCCTCGAGCCGCCGATGGGCGATCCGGGTGGCGGTAGCGATTTCGCCGGCTTCTACAATCATCTGGGAATTCCGATCGCCGAGTGGGGCTTCGGTGGACCGGCGGGCACGTATCACTCGCAGTACGACACGCACGCCTGGATGGAGCGCTTCGGCGACCCCGGTTTCCTGTATCACGCGGCGTCGGGTCGCATCGGGGCGGCCATGGCCCTCCGTATCGCGAACGCCGAGATCCTGCCGTACGACTACGTCGAGTTCGCGAAGACCATGCGGAAGTTCGTGGCCACGATCGACCGTGGTCTGGCGCAGAAGCAGTGGAACACGTCGGCCACCGCCCCGCTGCTGGCGTCCATCGCCACACTCGAGCGTTCGGCGGCGGCGTTTGCGGTCACGCGGGATTCCGTGCTCGAGCGCGGGGTCGCGCGTGCGCAGGCCGGCCTCGCCAACGAGTCGCTGCTGAAGGTCGAACGGGCATTCGCCCGTCCGTCGGGGCTGAAGAGCCGTCCGTGGTATCGCTCGCTGATCTACGCGTCAGACGTGGACAACGGGTACTCCACGATGACGTTCCCGGGTGTGAACGAATCGATTCGCTACGGCAGCGAATCCGAGACCCAGGCCGAAATCGCCGATCTGACGGCGCGCTTTCTGGCGGCGGCCGTTGCCGTCGACGACGCGCGTACGGTGCTCTCCACGCCCGCCAAGCGCTGATCGTTCGATCGTGTACGATCTCTCCGATCCGCGCTACGCGAGGCAGTTGGTGCTGCGGGGCTTCGGCCCTGCCGCACAGGAACAGCTCGCGAACGGGCGTGTCCTGATCATCGGTGCCGGCGGGCTGGGCTCGCCGGCGGCGACCTATCTCGCGGCCGCGGGCGTCGGCACGATCACCTTGGTCGACACCGATGTCGTGGATGTCACCAACCTGCATCGGCAGCTGCTGTACACGACGGCCGATGTTGGTCGTCGCAAGCTTGAGGTCGCCCGTGAACGTCTGGCGTTGATCAACCCGCACGTGGTCGTGCACACGCACGACACGCGGCTCAGTGCTGCGAATGCTGCCACGCTGGTGGCCGGGCACGATGTGGTCATCGATGCCACGGACAATTTTCCCGCGCGCTACGCGATCAACGACGCCTGTCTCGCGCACGGGATTCCGTTCGTGTACGGCAGTGTGGCCCGATTCGACGGGCAGGTGAGCGTATTCGCGGCCCCGGGTGGCCCCTGCTATCGCTGTCTCTTTCCCGTGATGCCCGAACCGGGCACGGTACCCACCTGCGCGGAAGAAGGTGTGCTTGGGGTCGTGCCCGGCATGATCGGGTTACACCAGGCCACGGAAACGATCAAGCTCCTGACCGGCATTGGCCTGCCGCTGGTGGGTCACCTGTTGTTGGTGGACCTGCTGGCGCAGGACTCGCATCGTATTGCCGTCGCCAAGCGTCATGACTGCCCGACGTGTGGCGATGTGCGTCCATCCTCTCTCCCTTCTATGTCCATTCAGCATCTCAATCCGGCCGACGTCGCCGCCCTGCTCGCTGGTGACGACGCGCCCATCATCATCGATGTCCGCGAACCGTGGGAGTACGATCTCGTGCATCTGCCGGTCAGCACGCTCGTCCCCCTCAACACGTTGGCGTCCAAGGCGAGTGACTTGGATCCGTCGCGGTCGTACGCGCTGCTCTGTCACCACGGCATGCGCAGTGAAATGGCCGCGAATTGGATGATGCAGCACGGTTTCTCGCGCCTGATCAACATCGATGGCGGGATCGATGCGTGGAGCATGGACGTCGATCCCGCGTTGCCGCGCTACTGACACGTCGCGCCAACCGGCACCCGCATGACGTTCTGGCGCGCTGCCGCGCGCACGCACTTCGAGGCCGCGCACACCCGTCGTTTTCGCTTCGATGCGCAGGGCATTGTGCAGGGAGCGGCGGGTTTTACGTTGCGCGCGTCGGAGGATGACGGCGTCTCGCGCCGCGCGGTGTTGCTGTTGCATGGATTCAACGACACGGCCCAGTCGATGGCATATCTGGCCCACAAACTGCGCGCGCGGGGCTACACGGTGCGCGTACCGCTGTTGCCGGGCCATGGCCGCGATCTCGCCACCATGGCGCAAGCGTCGCGTGCGGCGCGATGGCGCGAGGCCGTGCTTGCCGAATACGACGCGCTCTGCCACGAGTACGACAGCGTGATGGTCGTCGGCCAGAGCATGGGTGGTGCCTTGGCGTTGTTGTTGGCCACTGAGCGGCCGCAGATCCCGGCGCTGGTGTTGCTGGCGCCGTACGTGGGCATGCCGCGCGATCTGCAGTGGAAAGTGCTCGGTGCCTGGATCGCCTGTGTGGCACTCCCGTACTTGCGAAGTGTGGGTGGTGCGACGTCCATTCACGACCCAGCCGCCCGCGCCGCGAGTCTCGGCCCCGACGTGGTGACGGCGCGAACGCTCACGGAACTACGCCGCGTGGCCGAAGACGCGGAGGCGGCGCTCTCCCGCGTGTGGGTTCCCACCCTGTATCTGCAGTCCCGCGAGGACAACCGGATTGCCGCGCGCGACGCCGAGACCCATTTCGCGGCGCTCGGCAGCGCCGACAAGCGCCAGGAGTGGCTCACGGGATGCGGACACATCATTTCGGCCGACTATTGCCGCGACGAGGTGGCGGCACTCACGGCCGATTGGCTGGATACGCACGTGGTGTAGCGGCGGCGTTCGCGGAAACATGCGCGCAGAGCGAACAGCAACAGTCAGAATACGGAGACCACGGATCACACGGAAACCGCCACAGATAAGCAAAAAGCGCTTTCTGCTTATCTGTGTTGATTCCGTGTGATCCGTGGTCTCCGTGTTCTGGCTGTTGCGGTAGCTGTTGCGGTAGCTGTTGCGGTCGCTGTCGCTGTTGCTGTTCGTGACCACGCTCGGCCATCCGGCGGGAACCGCTGGCGTCCGTGCGAGCACCACCGCTGGCGCGCTCCGCGTGCCGGGCTACTTTTCGGTGACCGGCCGCAATGCGATCGGTGAAGTCCTCCACCACAATCATTCCGCCGACTCGCACGCCGCGTGACGTCCACGCGCGACGGTGCGCGCGTCTGCGTTTCGGAGTCAACGCATGGCTGATGTAACCTGCTCGCGCTGTGGTCAGACCCGAGAGGGCTTCGAACGCCCGCCGTTTCCCGGCGCCGTTGGTGCCAGAATCCTGGGGGAGATCTGCAAGGAGTGCTGGGGGCAGTGGTTGAAGCAGCAAACCATGCTGATCAATCACTATGGGTTGAACGTGATGGACCCGCAGGCGCGCACCTTCCTGACGCGCAACATGGATGCTTTTCTGTTCAAGAAAGGCGATGCGGAAGACGTGGATACCACCAAGCAAGGCACGATCAACTGGTGAGTTCGCCACACGGTGCAAACGAAACGCCCCGACCGGATGCTTCCGGAGCGGGGCGTTTTTGTAGCAACCGAGTGAATGTCAATTCACGCCGGCAATGTAGCGGGCGAGTCGGCCGCAGCTCGCGCACGTGAGCGTGACGTGCGAATGCTGGGCCGGTGGGTGCGACACGGGATCACGTTCAATGTGACCCTCGCAAGACGGACAGCTGAGAGGAAGTCCAGTACGGTCGGCCGCAATCAGGTGCAGCGCCTGCGCTGGGTTGTACGTGTTCGGTCGTGGCTTACGCATCTCGCCTCCTCGCGCAAAGTACGCCGGCCATGATCCAGCGGCCGGCGAGGAAAAATGTAAAACACCCTTGCGGAATCCGGCACCAGCAACAGCAAAAATTCATTTGCAGGATTAACCGGCTACCGGACAAATGACGGTTTTCTCCTAGGAACGCGGTACTAGGACCAGACCACTCGGACGACAACGGCTATTC
The DNA here is from genome assembly GCA_947462095.1 of Gemmatimonadota bacterium. GTDB lineage: Bacteria > Gemmatimonadota > Gemmatimonadetes > Gemmatimonadales > Gemmatimonadaceae > Gemmatimonas. The sequence goes on along the minus strand of CANHNQ010000014.1, from coordinate 22,358 downwards.
CCACGGGGCTGGCCGACGCCACAACTTCCGGCCAAGACGCCACGACCGCTTGGCGGAGACTTCGATGTCGGTGCCGGGGGGGAACAGCTCCGGATCGGCCAGTTCGTCCACCATATCCGTGGCCTTCGCCGACGCCTCGTCGGCCCAATGCACGATCTCGGCTTCCACCGTCATCGGCTGCACCGGGCTGCCGAACTCGAGCGCGCCGTGGTGCGACAGGATGAAGTGCAGGAGCTCGTCGCGCTGCGCGACCGACAGCGCCAGCCCCGAGTCGCGGAGCTTTCGATCGAACATGAGGGCGCCCAGCGTCACGTGGCCCAGCAGCATACCCGTGGGGGTGTGCGCGAAGCCCTCGGGGGAGGTGGAGTAGGCTTCCACTTTGCCGATGTCGTGAAGCATCGCACCGGCGACCGCCAGGTCGGCATTTGCCTTCCGCACGGTCGTGGCGATCGTCTTGGCGATCTTCGTCACCTCGAACACATGCAGCAGCAGGCCGCCGAGTTGCGAATGGTGCCCGTTGACCGCGCCCGGGGTGCGCTCGAAGCGCACGCGGAACTCGTCGTCGGCAAAGAACAGATCGACCGCGGCCTTCACCGAGGGCGAACTGATTTTGGCGCGCAGATCATCGAAGGCATCCCACACCCGCTCCGTTTCGACGTCGATGCGCGGGAGAAAGTCGGTGGGATCGAACTGCTCTGACGGGAGGACCCGCAGGGGGGCGGAGAGCGTGAGCTGTCGCTTCCCGGCCCCCTTGTCCCCGAAGGTCCCGATGTCGCCGATCACCTGCACGACCTTGCCGCGGTCGGCACCAAGGCACCAGTCCAGCTTCTCCGACCAGATCGGGGCCGTCTCGATGCTGCCGGAGCCGTTGGCCAGCGTCAGCACCACGAACGGCATCCCGGCCTTGGTCATCTTCTCGGCGCGGTCACGCACGAGGAATTCATGTTGTACCCGGTCGCCCACGGCGGCGGTACGAAGATCAAATCTCGACATACCGGAAACTCGTGCCCCCGTCTGACGGAGGGAAGGTGAGCCGGTACCCTTGCGCCGCGCGCCGACGATGGAGAGGCTTGACGGTATGGGAACCCGCATAGGTCGCAAGCATTCCATGGCGTCGGACGCGCCCCTCAGCCCCGACGCGCACGACCCTCACGTGGACGCGGCGTCGTTGGCGGCGCTCCGGCTGTGGGTCATCATGTCGCGCGCGCACGCGGCCATCGCCGCCCATGCGTCAGCCGATGTCGCACGGCACGGGCTGACGCTGGCGGAATTCGCGATCCTCGAGGCGCTCTACCATCGGGGGCCGATGCTGTTGGGTGAGGTGCAGCGTCGTATTCTGGTGTCGAGCGGCGGAATCACGTTCCTTGTGGATCGGCTGACCGCGAAAGGACTGGTCGAGCGGCGCACCTGCGAGGCCGATCGCCGCGCCCGCTATGCCGCGCTCACGCCGGCCGGCACCGAGCTCGTGGCGCGGATCTTTCCGCAGCATGCCGCGATGCTAACGCAGGTCATGCAGGGGCTGACCGTCGACGAGCAGTCGACCGCCGCCGATCAGTTGCGGACCCTCGGTCTCCACGCCGCGAACGAGCACCACAAGGTGTCGTCCGCCGTCTGATCAGTTCTTCCAGTCGGCGAGGAACAGATTCGTTTCGCCCGGCTTTGCATCGTGCCGGTTCGAGGCCCAGATCAGCGACTTGCCGTCGGGGCTGAACATCGGGAAGCCGTCGAAGTCACCGTTGGTCGTGATCCGCTCGAGGCCGGTTCCATCGAGTCCCACCAGATACAAGTCGAAATTGCGGCTGCGCGGATTGACGTGGTTCGACGAGAAAATGATGCGCTTCCCGTCCGGCGTCCACGACGGGCCGAAGTTCGCGCCGCCCAGTTTGGTGATCTGTCGCTGATCGGAGCCGTCGGCGTTCATCACGAAGAGCTCCATGCGGTTCGGGCGGATCATGCGCTTGCCGAGCAGATCCTGATACGCTTTGAGCTCAGCCGGATCGGTGTAGTGCCACGCGCGGTACACGATCTTCTTGCCATCGGGCGACCACCACGGACCCCCGTCGTATCCCGGCGTCGTGGTGAGGCGCTTCACGTTGGTGCCGTCCACGTTCATGGTGTAAATGTCGAGATCACCGTCCTTGAGCGACGTGAACACGATCGACTTCCCATCAGGTGACAGCACGCCCTCGGCCGTGTACACGCCGTAATTGGTGAGGCGCTTGAGATCCTTGCCGTCGCGGCCGACGGTGTAGATGTCGAACGGATCGATGCCCCACACGTAGCCCTGCGAGGGGTCGGGCTTCAAGGGACACGCGCTATCGGCGGCGTGCGTGGAGGCGAAGAAGAGACGCTGGCTGCCTGGCAGGAACCATCCGCAGGTGGTCTTGCCGCCGACCGATACCTTGGTGAGCCCCGATCCATCACGACGCATCACGAACTGCTGATCGCAGGTGCGTCCGTCGCGCGTGGACTGAAAGGTGATCCACTGGCCGTCGGCGCTGAAATATGCTTCGGCATTCTCGCCGCCATTCGTCAGCTGGCGGATGTTCGCGATGTGGGATTCGCCGCTGTCAGGGGCGATGACGTCGCCCATCGGGGCGGCGTTGGTGGCCGCGGTGGCGCGCGACGACGACGTGCACGCCGCTGCCAGTGCGGCGGCGGCGGCGACCAGGATCGGGAGGGGGGCAAAAATGCGCATGGGCTGAACCGTAGAGAGGTTCAGCCCATGCGGCAATTCAGTAGAGATACCTACAGTGACGAGGCCGAGCGCTCAGCTTCCGCCACGGCGGGCCACACCGGGCTTGGTGACGGCCGGCGCGGTACCTGCTGCCGTGAAGACGTCCTTCTGGATCGCGGCCTTCTTGAGCAGGTCGATCGCGGCCCGCAGCTGGTTGTCGTCCTTCAGGCTGCGCCGACGAACCAGCGTGTCGCCGAAGGCGACCTTGGCCACGCGGTCCTCGATGGCGCGGTCGATGTCCGGGGCACCACCGTCCCAGACCGCCCTGTCGATCTTGACCGTGTCGGCGGTCAGCTTCTGGTACAGCGCTTCACGCCACGCCGGGTTCACGGCGAAGTCGGGCTTCACCTTGCCCTTCTGGCCTTCAGCGATGACGGCAATCTCGTTGAAGTACTTCTGGAAGTTCGGGGCGATGGCGCGCCGGAACGCCTGCTCCGCGCCGGACAGCGTGTCCGGGGCCACGATCACGTCGGGGGTGATGGCACCGCCGCCGTACAGCGTGCGGCCGCCGGCCGACTTGTAGGTGGGACGCGCCTTGCGCACGGAATCGGTTTCCATCGAGTCGGGCAGCACTTCGGCGAACTGGCCTTCGGCGTTCATCTTGCGCTCCTTCTGGATGGAGCGACCCGACGGCGTGTACCACTTGCCGGTGGTGATCTTGAGGGCGTAGCCGCCATCGAGGTTGTACACCGACTGCACGAGACCCTTGCCGAACGACGTGGTGCCCAGCACCAGCGCGCGATCGTAGTCCTGCAGGGCGCCGGCGACAATTTCCGAGGCGGACGCCGAGCCGCCGTCGACGAGCACGACGAGCGGGACATCCGGTGCGAGTGGATCCCGTTCGGCTACGAACTGCTGGAACTCGCCGCGGCCGCGCACCGACAGGAGCTCCTTGCCCTTGGGGAGGAACAAGTTCGACATCGCGAACGCCTCATCCAGAATGCCGCCCGGATTGCCGCGCAGGTCGATGACGATGCCCTTGGCGCCCTTCTTCCGGAGCTCCATCACCGAGTTGGCGATGTCTTCGGTGGTCTGCTCGGAGAAGCGCGTGAGCGGCACGTAGCCGGTGCGATCGTCGAGCATCAAGGTGTACGGCACCGCCGGCACGGTGATCTGGGCGCGCTTGAAATTCATCTTGATGGGCTGACCAACGCCGATCCGGCCGAAGGTCACGTCGACCGGCGTGCCGATGGGGCCGAGCAGCTTGTTCTGGACCTGCTGCGTGTTGAAGCCACGCGCATTGGTCGTATCGATGATCATGATCTTGTCGCCTTCCTGCACCCCACCGCCCTCGGCGGGGGAGTTCGGGAAGACCTTATTGACCGTCACGTAGTCGCCGACCTTCGAGATCTCCATGCCGATGCCGGCATAGCGCCCGTTGGTGTTGCGCGAGAACTCTTCGAGCTGCTTGGGGGTGAAGAGTTCGGTGTAGGGGTCGTTGAGTTCCTTCACCAGGCCGCGCGCGGCCTTCTCGTAGAGCTGCTGCGCGTCGAGCGTGTCCACGTAGCGCAGGGCGACGAACGTCAGCACCTGGTCGAGGAGCTGAGCTCCGCCGCGCGTGGACCGCGCCTGCAGGGCAAAGCCCCCGGCGAGTACGGGGAGGAGAATCAGACTGGCCAGGGCGGCCTTGCGGGTGCGTGTCATGCGGCTGCTCTCAAAGGAGGGACCGGAAAGAACTCTCTAGAATACGTACGCCTGCCGACAGCCGCTGTTCCGGTGCGCGGGGGTCAGGCCTCTTCACGCGGGCGGGAGCCGAGGACATAGTCCACGCTCCAGACCCGATCGTACTGACGAACGGCGATGTCCCGGACCAACCCGGCGCTCAGCAGCATTTCGTGCGCCGGCTGCAGGACGCGCTGGAGATGCGAGGGATAGCGCTGGGTGAGCGGAAGCTGCTCGGCCAGCCGTTCCAGGGGGACGCGCCAGGAGAGCCGACCATCGGAGCGGGCGACTTCCAGGATACGGTACAGGCGCCGGGCGACGGGGGAGGAGAGCGCATGATAGCGCGCCGCCGACAGCGTGATCGTGTGACGCGCGACCAGATTGGCGCGCAGGGTGGCGGACAAGGTCACGCGGGCATCGCCGGGTTCACCGGCCGCGAGATTACCGAACAGGTGCAGCTGTTCACGATCGGCCACGCGCCGCCGTTGCACCGACACCGTACTGAGCACGGTGAAGCTGATGTCCTCGAGCGCCGACTGCGCCGACCAGTAGGCGCCGACTGATTCGAGCGTGGTCCGTTCGAGACGCGACAGGGCGGCGCGCAGCTGCTCATAGGTGCGTCCATCGGCACGACGGCCCATGGAGCGCAAAAAGGCGTGGAGCGTAAAGGTGACCACGCCATCGGCCGGTGACCCGGCCTCATTGTAGCGGTGCAGCAGCTCGACGTAGACGTCCTGATCGAACGTGCCGGGGAGCCGGTCGCCGGGAGCGGGGATGACGCGCCACCGCCCACCGTTCTCCGTGGAGAACGACACGGGCGTATCGTCGGCGGAATCGCTCAGGCGAAAGAGCGGGAGTTCCTCGAGAGAACGATCGAGGATCACCCCGCGCACGGCCGGGCGCCTGCGTGCAGCGAGTGTCATCGAAGGAGAAAGCTGTCCGCTCGACGGGACGGGCGCCAGTCTACGCCAGCGTTATGACCTATCCGGAGACATTCCGTGCCAGCGAACTGGCGAGACAGGTGATGACATCGGCCACCGACTCACGATCCACGTACTCCGACGTGTCGCCCATACTCGCGAAGTTGGCCGCGGCATAGGCGTCTTTCCCCTTCGGCGCGCCTTCCGGCCGCGCGCCCACGGAGCCGACGTCCCCGAAGCTTCCCTGCGCGGCGCGCGCCGCGGGCACCCGGCCGCCCTGAAATCACACCGCACCTGCCCAAAACCAACTACGAACGCCAACCGCCAGAACACGGAGTACACGGAGAGACGGAAACAACACGGCTCAGCAACAAAGCGCCGTTTGCTGATCCGTGTTCTGGCCGTTGCGGTTGCCGTTGCCGCAGCGAACTACTTCGCCAGCAGCTCGCGAATGGTATCGGCCGTCGCGTCGAGGCAGAGCGCGAGTCGGTCGGGGGTGTGGTCGCCCATGTGGCCGATGCGGAACGTACTGCTCTTGAGTTTGCCGTAGCCGCCGCCGATCACGAAGCCGCGCGTCGCCACACCCTTCACGATGTCGTCGCCTTTCAGTGTCGGGGGCAACGCGATCGCGGTGACGGTGCTGCTGCGCGCATGCTCCGGCGCGTACACGCAGAACGGTTGGCCCGTGTCATCGCGCAGGCGCCGCACCCAGGCGTGCGTCATCTCCGCCATCGCTGTGTGGCGTGCCCAGCGGGCTTCGATGGTTTCGCGCGCGATGTGCTCACCCTGCACCGCCGTAGCGTACAGCAGCGAGATCGCCGGGGTGCTTGGCGTCTGGTTCTTGTGGACGAACTCCTCGAATTCAACCAGGTCGAAGTACAGGCCACGCGCGGTGGCCTGGCTGGCGAGCTCGATGTAGCGCGCGGACGCCACGCCGAAGGCGAGACCGGGTGGCAACGCAAGCGCCTTCTGCGAACCGGTGAGTACGAAGTCGAGGTCCCACGCATCGGTTTCGACGGGCACGCCACCGAGTCCGGTGACCGAGTCGACCAGCACCGCCGCGCCGTAGCGATGCGCGAGGGCCGCGAGTTCCGGCAACGCGGTGAGGGTGCCCGTGCTCGTTTCGGAATGAACCACCGTGATGGCCGAGAAGCGGCGTTCGCGCAGCGCACTCTCGACGACGTCGAGCGGCACGGCGTGATGCCAGTCGCCGCCGACCACGCGCGTGTCACGGCCACAGGCCAGCGCGATGTTCGCGAACCGCTCACTGAACGCGCCGTTGACCATCGACAAGATCGGCCCCGGTGCCGCGCATCGAATTGCTGCCTCCATGAGTCCGGTCGCGGACGAACTCGACACGTACACCGGGCGGGTCGTCCGGAAGATCGGACGCAGCCCATCCTGAAGGCGTCCGAACAGCGCCTCGAACACCGCGCCGCGGTGCGGCAGCATCGGCGCCAGCATCGCCTCGAGGACGTCCTGTCGCACCTCGGTGGGTCCGGGAAGGAAGAAGGTACCGAAGTCGGACATGGCGTCTTACCTGGAGGATGCCGGGAAAAAGAGCAACGGATACAGCGCGGCGAAGCTGTCGGCTTCGGCATCCGCCACGGTCACGACACTCTCGCGTCGCGCGACACCGGTGTACGCAATGAACTCGGTGACGACGCCGCGCACGGCCGCATCGGTGGAGCCGTCGCCAATCATCACCGTAGGCTTCGGCAGGGCGAGACGCTGCACGGTGAGCGGCTTGCCGCGCTGCGTGGCGAGCGGCTGATCGCCATCGAGCAGACTCATGGTGCCGTCGGCGTCGCGGGTCACCGCGACGGCATGGACCCGGTCGGCGGGCACGCCCAGTTGTATGGCGATCGGCACGATCGCGATCCGCAGTCCGCCGCTGAGCAGATGCACCTGACAGCCGGCGCGCTGCAGCGCCGGGATGAGCTCCTGCGCGCCGGGTTGCACCGACTCGCGATAGGCATCGGCCAGCGCGATCAATTCGCCGGCGGTTGGACGGATGCGCTCGAGGCGCCGGGTATATACCGCCTCGATCGGGATGTCGCCGGCCATGGCCTGTGCCGTCAGCGCTTCGCTTTCACGTGCGATCTCCGGATCGCGGCGTGCGGCCAGCCAGTCGATTCCCTCAATCGCGCACACCGTGGAGTCGACATCGAAAATGACCGACTTGAATCGCGGGCGCCGGACATCCACTGACAGCGGGGGCATGGTGCTGTTCACAGCACGTTGCCTTGCGCCAGCAGGCCAAGGGGATCGAACTCACGCTTGATGGCGTGCATCACGCGCCGTTGCGCCTCGCTGGCCTGCATCGGCAGCCACCGGCGTTTGAGTTTGCCGATGCCGTGCTCCGCGGCCACGGTTCCACCCATGGCGATCACTTCGCGCAGGGTGGCCTCCACCACGCGCTCGATGCGATGCAGGTCATCGGCATCCTGTGCGATGAAGTTCTGATGCGGATGGCCGTTGCCGGCGTGCCCATAGGCGATCCCCGCGTTGATGCCGGCGTCGGCGGCAAAACGCCGGGCGATGTGCAGCGCCTCGGCGAGCCGCGGATACGGGACGGCCCAGTCGGTGCTGACCTTGCGACCGCCGAACGGTCGTCGGGCGGCCCCACGCTCGTTCATGGTGGCCGGTACGGCGTGACGCAGGTGACGCGCCTCGCGCAGGGCGGTGGCGGAATCGTACACGCGAATGTCGGCGCTGAGTGCGGCGTGCGCGTCGGCGAGTTCGAGCCACGCTTCGAGCGGCAGCTCATCCTCGGGGTGCGACTCGTCGGCCCCGGTCTCTTCGACATAGACCATGGCCGTGGCGGTGGTGGCCCAGCCGGTGCTGCCGTCCGCCACCCGCGCGATGTCCATGGCGCCCCGATCGAAGAACTCGAGACAGCGCGGATGTACTGCGGCGGAGCGACGGGCGGACACGACGAATGCGAGCGCATCGCGTTCATGCTCGAACGGCACCATGAGGCCCAGCACCTGAGCCGGGAGGGTATGGAGTGCGAGCTCTGCCTCCACCACCACGCCGAGGGTGCCCTCGCTACCCACAAACCACTCTACCGGATCGTGGGTGATCGGATAGCCGACGGTGTTCTTTTCGAGTTGCGGGCGGCGCAGGTCGAGTCGCTCGCCGCTGGCCAGCAGGACCGTGAGGGCACGCACGTGCGCCCCGGTGGCACCGTAGCGCAGTGAGCGGGCCCCCGATGCGTTGCAGGCGATCGCGCCGCCGATCGTGGACTCTTCCTCGCTGGTGGGATCGGGGGTGAAGAGCAGGCCAGCCGCTTCGGCCGCGCGTCGTACATCGGCCACGATCGCCCCAGGCCCAACGCGAATGCAGCGCTGGTCGGTATCCACGTCGCCGATCGTGGCCAGCCCACGCAACGACAGGAGGAGCCCATGATCGGTAATCGACGCCCCGGTGGTGCTCGACTGCCATCCCGCCGGCGTGACCGCGGTGCGCGAGGAGGTGGCCTCGCGCAGCAGGTCCGCGACTTCTTCAATGTTGGTCGGCCGGGCCACGGCATCGGGAATCATTTCGAGTCCCGAGGCGTCGCGTGCAAAGGTCCGGCGGATGTCGAGATCGACGGTCGTGATGGCGCTGGCGCTAGTCATCGCGTGACGCGCCTATTCGGCGCCGAAGTGTGCGACGCTCGCGGTCAGCACATCCGGCAGGTCCAGCAGTGCCCGGCGCGTCTCTTCGCTGACGGTGCCGTCGACCGAGATGGCGGCAAGCGCGTCGCCGCCCTGTGCCAGTCGCGCCTGATGATACTCAGCGATGTTGACCTGACGCTCACCCAGCAGCGTGCCGACGCGGCCGATGACACCGGGGACGTCGTGATTCGTGAGAATCAGCAGCGTCTGTCGTGGATTCACATCGACGTGGAACTGGCCGATGCGCGTGAGACGTGGTGTGCTGTCTTCCGGCGCCACACCGGCGACCGCCAGCTGCTGCATCCCGCCGGCGAGCGCCACTTCGATGGCGCGCGGGTGTCCGAGTTCACTGGATTCCCCGACGGAGAGTTCGAGGCCACGCGCGTCGGCGAGGCTGCGCGCGTTGATGAGATTGAGTCGATCCGTTTCGATCACGCCTTCGAGCACGCCAGCCGCGGCGGCGGCCAGCAACGGACCGGCACCATGCGCGAGATCGGGGCCGATGCGCAGGGCGAGTCGGCGCACGGCGCGCATCCCCTGATCGGCGAGCACGGCGCGGGCCACGGCCGCGGCGCGGCGCGCCACCAGCATGGCCGGCTGCAGGTCGCTCCATTCACCCGAACCGCCGGCCACGTTGATCGACTTCGAGAGGTCGTTGTGCAGCAGCGCATCGCGGACCGCGAGACACACATCGCGCGACACGTTGCGTTGCGCTTCGACGGTATTGGCACCGAGGTGCGGCGTCAGCAGCAGGTTCGGCGCGGTGCGCAACGGGGCGTCCGCCGCGAGCGGCTCGACGGTGAACACGTCGAGCACGGCGCCGCGCAGTTGATCGGCCTCGAGCGCCGCCAGCAGGGCCGTCTCGTCGATGATGCCGCCGCGGGCCATGTTGACCACGATCGAGCGGGCTGGCAGCCGGCCGAGTTCCCGCTTGCCGATCATGCCCCGCGTTTCGTCGTTGAGCGGCACGTGCATCGTGAGGATGTTGCTCTCGCCGATCAACGCATCCAGTGATGGCGCACGACGGACGCGCAAGGCCGTGAAGCGCTCGTCGGCGATGTACGGATCGAAGGCCACCACCGTCATGCCGAAGGCGTGGGCGCGCGTCGCGACTTCGCTACCGATGCGGCCAAGCCCGACGATGCCGAGCGTTTTCCCCTTGAGTTCGCGACCCATGAGCTTGGAGCGATCCCACACGCCGTTCTGCATGGACACGGCGGCGGCGGGCAGCTGTCGCAGCAGGCCGATCACCGCGCCGAAAAACAGCTCGGCCACGGCCACCGTGTTGCCCGCCGGTGCGTTGATGATGGCCACGCCAAGTTCGGTGGCGACATCGAGCGCGATGTTGTCGACGCCGACGCCGGCCCGACCCACCACGCGCAGCTTCTTGGCGGCGCGCAGCAGTTCGGCAGAGATCCGCGTGGCGCTGCGACCGACGATCGCGTCGTACTCCCCGATGCGCTGCAGCAGTTCGTCCTTGGGCAGCGTGGGGACCTCATCGACGAGCAGCTCGGGCTCTGCCGCGAGCAGGGCGAGTCCTTCCGGATCGACATCGTCGGTAACGAGAACGCGATATGCCATGAGTACACACGAAAGAAGACACCGCTCGGTGCGATGCCCGGGCGGGCATCACGCGACGCGGAGATGACGCAGTGGAATTGGATACAGCGGGAGGACGAACCGTGCCATGCCGTCGGATCAACGACGCGCGTCGTGCATCAGGTCCCGAAATCGTTCCGGCCGAGTGTGCTCCGAAGCAGGTCGCGCAGCGCGACGAGCAAGTCGTCGCGGGCGGCGGGAGAATCGTCCCGCACGTGCAACTCGACGCCATCGGCGATGGGCACATGTCGCCAGCTGGCCACTCCGTTCTGTGTGGGCGCACTGGAGTCCATCTGCAGTGCGAGCGCCGGCGCGAGCGAGGCGGCGACCCGCCGTTCGAGCGCGTCGCCGGTGACTTCCCGCATTTCCTTCTTGATCGCGTCGAGCGTCTGCCCTTCGCGCTGGCGGATCTTGATCGCGAGCAGCTGCAGCAGATGCCGATAGCCGTAGGTGGCGGCGGTGCCGGCACCCTCCGGTCGATCGAGGAGCCCATTGGCAACGTAGAAGCGCACCGCCCGCGCGCTGGGCATGGCCCGCGCTGACGCATTGGTGGGCTTCATTCCCGCAGAGTCCACCAGAGCGGCGGCATGCGCCGCGAGCCCGCGGGCATTCCACGGGGCATGTCGCGCGTGAGCGCGCAGAAGTGGGACGGGAGACTCGGCCATGGGGAGGGCAATATACGCTGGATCGGGGCCGTGCGCTGACATCCCCGGGGTACCGCCGTTTCGGATCAGCCACGATGACGTGACTGACATGCCGCCATGAACTAGTCGGGGATCGCCGGCGCGAACGCCGAACGGACGCCAGCGGTCGTGGCGTGCTGCGCGATCGTGGCGAGGTCGACCGGCTTCTCGAGGAAATGGAGCGCGCCGAGGCGGAACGACGCCTGACGGTTCGAGTCGTCGGGGTACGCGGTGAGCACCAGGACCATTGCATCCGGCGACAGCATGCCGGCGAGCGCCATGACCTGCAGGCCGCCGTCGCGCTTGCCGCCCAGCCTGAGGTCGGTGACGACCAGATCGAAGCGCTGCGTCCGCAGCTTTTCGAGCGCGTCCGGGAGCAGCTCCGCCGAACTGACGGCGTTCCCTTCGACGTCGAACAGTTCGACGAGGATGTCGCGGATCGACTGCTCATCTTCAACGATGAGCACGGACTTGATGGTATCTGGCGTCTTGGTCATGCGCTCCCGTCAGCGCGAGAAGCGAGCCGGAATCCCGTGGCATGGCGCAAGACATTGCCGGGAAAGCCGTTACCGCGAACTGGCGTCACAAGATTGTTCGCCGTGACCGTCGGAAAATCGGCCGGTCGGCCGCCGAGGTGTCGGGATTTCGGTCACTGAATCCGGACCGATGCGCGCCCCCTTAGGCGAAGTCGGCGGGGGAGCGTTTCAACTTCTCGAGCAGGGTGGAGCGGGCGATCCCGAGGATGCGTGCGGCGTGCGTGCGATTTCCGCCGCTGGACGCCAGTGCCTCGCGGATGACCTCACGCTCGGCCTGCTCGAGCGTGCGCGGCCCATCTGACGCCACCTCGGCGGCCGCCGGTGCTTCCGTCGGCTGGATGATCCCGAGATGCCTCGGCTCAATGGGGCGCCCTTCAGCCAGAATCGCGGCGCGCCAGATGGTGTTCTTGAGCTCCCGAATGTTGCCGGGCCAGCGATAGCCGGCCAGCGCATCCTCTGCCTCGTTCGTCAGCGAACTTCCAGGGGGGAGCATCGACATCGCCATGGGAAGGATCTCGTCCCGTCGTGCGCGGAGCGGCGGCAGCGTGATCGTGAGGACCTGCAATCGGTAGTAGAGGTCGGCTCGAAACCGTTTCTCGGCCACCGCGTCGGCCAGCGACTGGTGCGTCGCCACGACCACACGGGCGGTCGAGCGGAGCACCGTGGTTCCCCCCAAGCGCCGGAACGTGCGCTCCTCGAGCACCTTGAGGAGCCGCGGCTGCACGTCGTGGCCCAATTCGGCGATTTCGTCGAGAAAGACGGTGCCATGGCCGGCCACCTCGAGCAGGCCACGCTTGGCGTGGCGGGCATCCGTGAAGGCACCTCGTTCGTGCCCGAACAGCTCGCTCTCAAAAAAGGTGGAGGAGAGGGAGGCGCAGTTGATTTCGACGAACGGTGATTGGTTCCTCACCGAACGATCATGAATCCGGCGGGCGATGTAGCCCTTTCCCGTGCCTGTTTCTCCTTGCAGGAGGATCGGCGCGTCGGGGTTTCGGGCGGCCAGATCGATGAGGTCGGAGACGGTCGGCGCCATCACCGGGGGGGTCGCCTGCGTGCGTCCCTGCGCCCGCAGCACGGCGACTTCCTGACGCAGGCGCCCGCGCTCCGCGGCGCGGGTGACGGCAGCGGCCAAGAGGTCGAGATCGACCGGTTTTTCCAGCAGATCGGCCGCGCCGTGCTGCATGGCGGCGACGGCGGTCCGCACGTCGGCGTAGCCGGTGAGCACGATGACCGCGAGCTCGGGATCATCGGCGCGCAGGGCTTCCAGAGCTCGTACGCCGTCGGCGTCGGGGAGCCGCAAGTCCAGCAGGACCACATCGGGGGCATGCTCAACCGCCAGGCGCCGACCTTCGGTGGCGGTCGCCGCGCCTCGGGCGGTGTAGCCGAACGTCTCGAAGAATTCGACCAGCGTGCTGCGGACGGTCTCGTCGTCGTCGATGACGAGCAGGGACATCGTCACGTGGCCGCCGTGGGGGGAAGCGTGAGCGTGAGCGTGGTGCCGGCGTCGGGGGTGCTGTCGATGCTGATCGTGCCGCCGTGTTCGTCCATGATGCGCTGGCACAAGGCCAGGCCGATCCCGGAGCCCCCCGTCTTGGTCGAATAGAAGAACTCGAACACGTGGGGTAGCACCTCGGGGGGAATGGCTGGACCGGCATTCGTGAGGCGACATCGCCAGCCACCCACCGGCGATACCTGAGAGACCAGCAGGAGTTCCGAGCCGTCGGGGGCGGCATCGCAGGCATTCACCAGGATGTTGCGGCAGACCTGCCCGAGCTGTTCGAGGTCGATGAGGCTGCGTACCGGCTGTTCGGGGCGCACCCGCCGGATCGTGAGCTGACGCGCGTCGAGCCGGGCGCGTTCGCCGTCGAGGATGTCATCCCACACCGCTTCCGGGTCCGCCGGAATCAGATGCACCGCGTTGGGGCGTCCGAACTCGAGGAGCGATGTGACCATGCGGCTGAGTCGCTCTACCTCACGGAGGATCCGGCCGACGTTCTTTTCGACGACCGGGTCTTCCCTGGCCCGAAACTGCAGGAGTTGCGCGGCCGAGGAGATTCCGAAGAGCGGATTGCGCAGCTCATGGGCCACGCCGGCCGCGACTTCACCGATGGCTTCGAGGCGACGCTTGGACTCGACGCGTCGCACGAGCCAGGCACGCTCGATGGCCACGGCGGTCTGGGCCGCGATCACGGACAGGACGCGTTCCGCCTCTTCGAGCGCCTGTTCGGACTCGATCGGTTCGGCGTACAGGGTGATAGCGCCCAGCACCCCCTCGGCGGTGACGAGCGGGGCCGTGATTTCGAGGCCGACGCTGGTCGACTGTCGGGTCACGTTCCCGGTGGCCAGCGCATCGAGCCACGTCCGGAGCAGCCGGACTTCCAGCTGTTCGCTGGTGTGCGCGTCGTAGCCTTGCCGGTGGGTGATGCGGAATTCGGCGGTGTCGTCGTCGGCCAGCGCGATGACGAAGCCGGTGGAGGGGACGGCGCGGAGGAGCTGGTGCGCGACTTCTTCATACACGCGATCGAGCGAGATCGCCTCGGCGAGGGCGATGCCGGTGTTGATCAGGGCCTCGCGCGAGCGGTGGCTCGGCGTGATGTCCACCGTAGAAAAGACGAAGCCGGAGACCTGTTGGCCGTCGTCGATCGCGGTGACCTGCATGAGGAAGACGCGTTCCTCGTTGGGCGAGCTGCAGGGGAATTCCCAGCGGACCACCGGGACGCGCCGTTCGCGCAGCAGCGTCATGGCGCGTTCGATCTGGTCGCGCGAGGTGTCGTCGGCGACGCTGTCGAACACGGAGCGCCCGAGGACCGCCGCTTCTGGGGCGATACCGGGCGCTCCGTTGTCCGTGGCGAATTTGGACCAGGCGCTGTTGGCCGCCGTGATGCGTCCGTCGAGATCGACGGACCACACGGTGAGCGGCAGCGCATCGAGCAGCCGCCGCGCGAACGGCGGCTGCTCGTTGTGCGGCATCACCGGCGCTTTGCGCCCTTCTTGGCGGGCTTGACGGCTTTCTTGACGGCCTTGGCGGGGGCCTTCTTGACGGCCTTCTTCGGTGCGGCTTTGGCCGGCGCTTTCTTGACCGCCTTGGCCGGCGCCTTCTTGACGGCCTTCGCCGGTGCCTTCTTGGCTGGGGCCTTCTTCGCTGGGGCCTTCTTGGCGGCCTTGGCCGGTGCCTTCTTGGCCGGTGCCTTCTTGGCGGCCTTGGCGGGCGCCTTCGCGGGGGCCTTCGCCGGTGCCTTCTTGGCGGGGGCCTTCACGGCCGTCTTCGTGGCCGGAGCCTTGGCCGCCGGCTTCGGCGCCGGTTTGGCCGGGGCCTTCGGGGCCTTCGGAGCCTTCGGGGCCGGCTTGGCCACGGGTGCCGCCGGCGCTTCGACCTTGGGGGCTGCCGGCACGTTCGGGGCCTTGGGCGCCTTCGGGGCGGCCGGGGCCTTGGGTGCCTTCGGGGCCTTCGCCGGCGCCTTGGCGACCGGTTCGGCCTCGTCGTCCAGGAGCTCGTCGATGTCGTCGATGTCGTCGATCGTGATGGGGACTTCCACCTTGGGCTCCGGCTTGGGCGCCTTCGCCTTCGGGGCCGGCTTGGGCGCGCCCGGATTCTTGGGCGGGCGACCGGGGCCACGACGAACGGGGCGACTGAAGATGTCGTCCTCGTCGTCCTCGTCGTCGATCAGCTCGTCCTCGAAGCTGTCGCCCTCATCGTCGTCGTCGTCATCCTCGTCGTCGTCGTCGGCACTGTCCCAGAGGGAGTCGCCGTTTTCGGAGGGGAGGCCGTAGCCGTCCTCGTCATCTTCATCGTACGACGAGCGGCCGTAGCCCACATCATCCATGTCGTCATCCATCAGATGGAGCTTCCCAATCTCGTCGCCACGCGGCATGACGCCTCCTCTCCTCGGAAAAGTTCGAACGCGATCGTCGACCGCGCCGGCTCATCGACCGACCGTGGCGACGAGGCTCACGATACCCACGACTTCGTGTGCTGCTGAACAGACCGACCAAGTACATACAAAAATCGTGGGAGTCAAGCGTTGAGCCCACTCTGGCACCACATCCCGTTACATGACCCGCGGAATTCCTTCCACGATCCCGCCTCGCACCACCGCATTGAGCGCATCGAAAATGCGTGGTTCGAGCAGGCGCCCGGCTTGGGTGCGGAGGTAATCAAGGGTCGAGCCGGCCGTCATCGGATCGCGATACGCCCGGTGCGAGGTGAGCGCATCGAAGGCATCGGCCGCCGTGAGAATACGCCCGCCGATGGTGATGTCGTCGGCCGCGCGGCCGAACGGATAGCCGCCGCCGTCCCAGTGCTCGTGATGGTCGCGAATGTAGAGGAGGGCATCGCCGAGGTGCTGGAGGGGCGAGAGGATGTCGAGCCCGATCCGCACGTGATCCTTCACATGGGCGAACTCCTCGTGGGTGAGGGGGCCCGGCTTGTTGAGGACCGCTTCGCGAATCCCGATCTTGCCCACGTCGTGCAGGCGGCCGGCGGTGTGAATGCACTCGACGGTGGTGGTTTCCAGCTCGAGATGCACCGCGATCGCGGCGGCGATTTCCGCCACGCGCTGGGAGTGGCCGCGCAGGTAGAGATCTTTTGCTTCCATGGCGTTGATGAGCGTCTCGGCGACCCCGATGCTCATGTCGCGGAGCGCCCCCTTCTCACGCTCCAGCTGGACGGTGCGGAGCGCCACTTCCTCTCGAATGAGGCGGTCAACCGCCCGCCGTTCCACGCTGCGGATGCGGCGCATCATTGCGCGTTCGACGGCCGCCTGCAAGTCGGGCAGCTCGACCGGCTTGGTGAGGTAATCGAAGGCCCCGCTGGAGAGCGCCTCGGTGGCGCTCGCGGCGTCATTGACGGCCGTCAGCATGATGATCCCGAGGTCGGGATCGAGAGCCAGGGCGCGTGGGACCACGTCGAGGCCACTGATGCCGGGCATCCGGAGATCGCAGAGCATCAATGAGAAGCGGTGATGGGCCAGCATCTCAAGGGCGGCGGCACCGGAGTCGGCCACCTCGACCTCGAAGCTGCGGGTGCGCAGAAAACGACTGAGGGCCAGCCGGATCGTCGCTTCATCATCGACGACGAGAATACGGCGAAGCGCGTCCTGTGCGAGCGCCGCACCGGCGGCTTCGATTGCGACGATCGGGTCGTGTTCCGGAAGACTGGTCATAGTCGGTCGAAGGGCACTGCGGGGAGCGTGATGGTGACGGTTGATCCCACCTCGGGCTCGGACTCGACGCCGATCGTTCCACCATGCGCGTGAATGATGCCGTAGCTGACGCTGAGGCCCAGCCCCGTGCCGGCGCCGGCCGGTTTGGTGGAGTAGAATGGCTCGAAGATGCGTCGGCGCACGTCGGCTGTCATGCCGACGCCCGTGTCGATCGCGGTCATGACGACCCGGTCGGCGTCGTGCGTGGTCCGGATGATCAGTCGCCGCTGCTCCCGCCCGAGCATGGCCTGTTCGGCGTTGCCGATGACGTTGAGCAGCACTTGCTGGAGCTTTTGCGAGTCGCCGCTGATGCGGGGGGCGGTGGGATCGAGCTGCAGCTCGACCTGCACACCGGCGTTGCGCAGGGGGTACGCCCGGAGGCGCACCGACTGCTCGATCACCTCGTTGATATCGACCGGGCCGGTGCCGTGCTCGGTTTTGCGAGCGAACAGGAGCAGATCCTTGATCACGGTCTTGGCCCGATCGCTCTCCTGCTTGATCAACTGGATCGATTCGCGCTGGTCGTCGCTGAGCTCCTCTTCGAGCAGGATCTGTGCAAACGCCGAGATCCCGGTGAGGGGATTGTTGATTTCGTGGGCGACGCCGGCCACGAGTTCACCGAGGGCGACCATCTTTTCGGTCTGGCGGAGCTGCTCCTCGAGGCGGCGGTCCTGGCTGACATTGCGAACGCTGACGACCTGTCCGAGCCGCTCACCGTCATGTCCGGTCAGGGGGCTGATGGTGACGGCGGCGGGGAATTCCGAGCCATCGCGCCGTCGATGGATATCGTGCGACAGGCGCACCCCGGATTCGAGCAGGCCATCGGTTTCCTGCATCC
Organism: Gemmatimonadota bacterium; assembly: GCA_947462095.1. Taxonomy (GTDB): domain Bacteria; phylum Gemmatimonadota; class Gemmatimonadetes; order Gemmatimonadales; family Gemmatimonadaceae; genus Gemmatimonas. Next base: position 4,520 of record CANHNQ010000014.1, on the reverse strand, counting down.
CCTCCCGGGCATCGTGTCCGGCGATGAGGTGATCGAACTGCAGCTCCATGAGCTCGGCCTGTGTCCACGCATACTCCCGCGCCGCGGCCGGATTGGCATAGCGGACGCCCACGCGATCGAGAATGAAAATCGGGTGGTCGATGGTGGTGAGCGCGGTGGCCAGCAGCTGTTCGCGCTCACGGGCGAGTCGCTCGTCTTCATCGAGGAGGAGCGCATCGAGGGCGAGGGCGAGTGATGCGGAGAGCCGCTGCAGGGTGATGCGATCGCGCGGCCGCAGCGGCGCGGCGCGTGGCGCCGTGACCAGGAGAATGCCGAGGCTGCGTTCGCGAGCGGCGAGCGGGACGGCCAGCGTCCATTCGTCGGGGAGCGAGGCGGCGACACTCGCGGGGGCGACGTCGCGGACGCTCGCCAGCTCGACGGGGCGTCCGTCGGGCGACAGCTCATTCACGCGGGTCGCGCCGGCCGGTCGCCCTCCCTTAAAGACATCGAGCGTGCCACTGGTGGCCACGTACTCGATCTGCCCGTCCCGTGCGCGCGCCACCCCGATGGCCTTGCCGATCGAGGGGACGAACCGGTCGAGGACGTGCAGGAGCTCAGCGGCGCCATCGGCCAGTGAGACGGCCTGCAGTGTGACCCGGGCCAGTTCGGCAGCTCCCTCGGCGCGCTGGCGCTGGACGTCCTGCTGGGAGAATAACCGGGCGGTTTCCACGGCGGCGCCGGCCTGGCGCGCCATGATCGTGAGCAAATCGAGGTCCTGCATGTCGAACGCGTCGGGCTTGGCGCCAAGCAGCCGGATCACGCCGGCACTGCGCTGCCCGAAGCGGACGGCGGCGCACAGCTCCACGGCGCCGCGGGCCACACCCGCCCCAGCCTCGAGGTGTGACGCCAACCGGGCGACGCCCGTCTGGGCTGTGCTGATCGCGAGCGGTGCGTCGGTGAGCGGGAGCGGCTCGGTCGAGATCACGTGACCGGCCTCCATGTGCAGCACGCGCTGCAATCCCTCGGCGCCAATGGCGAGGACCTGAATCACCGCGCTGGGAATCACCAGCTGCACGGCTTCGGCAATCGCCTGCGGCAGGCTTTCCTCGCTGGTGAGCTGGGTGAGCTGCTGTTGTGCCCGGGCCAGGAGGGCGAATCGACCGGCGCGCCGTTCGAGCTCGCCCAGCTGTATCGTGTTGCGAAAGGCGAGGGCGACCTGCGTGGCAAGGTTCGTCAGCAGCTCCCGTTCATCGTCGTCAAAGCGTCGCGCGCCGAGATAGCGGATTGCCAGGACGCCATGGACCCGCTCGTCGAACACCAGCGGCAGCAGGGCGAGTGACAACACGCCGGCCTCGACGAGGGACTGGCCGACATCGTCGAGGTTGGACTCGGTGCTCAGGTCCTCGATGAACATCGAGGTGGCGTGGTGCACCACGTCGCCCGGTCGCGTGCGCCAGAAGGCGGCTTCAAGACGCTGGCGCGGGACGCTGGCGACCCCCCATTGATGTTCGAGGCGCGCGGTCTGGAGCTGTGCATCGGCCGCGTACACGGCGAAACCGTCCGCCCGCAGCGCCGGCATGAGGGTGGCGGCCAGCCCGCGATGGAGCGCTTCGGGCGTGGTGGCGTTGGCCAGCACGCGAGCGGTCTTGATCAGGATGGCGTTCACACCCGCAGCGTGTGCGGCCTGCGCGGTGTCGGCGAGGTTGCGCTGTGGCATGTTCCCCCCCGTGTCGGGCGGGGTGTCAGGCGAGAGGCGTGTCACGACGTGGACTGACCCCGCGGAACACTCCGCGACAGCGCCGAATGGTGGTCGGTCCTCACTCGATCACCGTACCACTCTTTCGGGGGTACGGCAATCGATTGGCCGACATGGCCGCGGCCGCGCGTCAGTTCGGGCGACGGGCGTCCGCGGCCGCGCGGTCGATCTCGGCCCGGTGCATATCGTAGTCGGGGAGGCGGGTGGCCAGTTCCGGCTCGAGCGCCTTGAGCAGACGCTGATCGAAGGCGGTCGCGGCCGCGTTGTTGCCCGTCATGCGGGCGGCGCGGGCGGCGAGGAGCAGCCCCAGGAGGTTGTTGGGGGAACCCTTGAGAATCGTGTCAGCCTGTGCCTGCGCGACGGCCGGCGCGTTGGTCACTTCGGCGATCCGCCCGAAGTGATACCGCTCGTCGGTTGTCGGTTCCTGCAGCATCTCGTGCGATGCCATGGCCATCGGCGCGAAGAAGGAGACCGAGTCGACCTTGCCGGCCTCGGCGTACTCCATGATGCGGGTGTACAACCGGTTGGCCCGTTCGGCGGGCGAGAGGTTGGCGATGTTCGGTGCCGCTCCGCCGCCACCGCCCTGCGCGAACGGGGCCGCGGCGGCGCCGTCGACGGCCTGCGTGGGGAGCGAGTTGGCCGACCCGTCGATGCCCGATCCCTTGGCGGCGCCGAAGTTCTTGCCGGCGACCATGGCCACGAGCGCGAGCAGGGCCACGAAGGCGACGGCCCACGGGAGCACCGCTGCCGCGCCACCGGAGGGGGCGGGCGTACGCATGAGCGGCGCGCCCTGGCCGAACGGGGTGCCACAGCGATGGCAGAAGCGGGCGCCGGCGGAGAGGGCCGCGCCACAGGCCGCGCAGAAACCCGCGCCGGCAGACGGGGCCGAGCCCCCGGAAATATTCGAGGAAGTCATGTGGCGTGGAAAATACTACAATACGCTACCCCTGTACTCCTCCTTTTCCATCGAATCGTGCCGATTCAGAGCCGTTCCCTCGTGCCTGCCTCACTGGCGGGCGCCACCGCGACTGACATTCTCGAACTGGCGGAGGCGCACCAGGTGCGTTTTCTGCGCCTGCAGTTCACGGATATTCTGGGCGTGATCAAGAACGTCGAAATCCCGTCGTCGCAGTTCAGGAAGGCGCTGCAGGGCGACATCATGTTCGACGGGTCGAGCATCGAAGGCTTCGTGCGGGTCGAGGAGTCCGACATGCTGCTGGCCCCCGATCTGACCACGTTTCAGATCTTCCCGTGGGGTGAACCGTCGGCGCGCGTGGGGCGGGTGATCTGCGATGTGAATCGGCCCGACGGTACCCCGTTCGAGGGGGATCCGCGGTATGTGCTCAAGCGGCAGGTGGCGCGCGCGGCCGAGTTGGGCTTCGTGATGAATGCCGGCATGGAGGCCGAGTTCTTTCTGTTCAAGCCGACGGAGGACGGACGTCCGGCCACCGATACGCACGACGTGGGCGGCTACTTCGATCTGGCGCCGATGGACCTTGGTGAGGAAGCGCGCCGGGCGATCGTGGACACGCTCGAGCAGATGGGCTTTGAAGTGGAGGCGTCGCACCACGAAGTGGCACACGGGCAACACGAGATCGACTTCCGGTACGCCGATGCGCTTCGCACGGCCGACAACATTGCCACGTTCCGCTTCGTGGTGAAGCAGGTGGCGCGGCAGTTCAAGTTGATCGCCTCGTTCATGCCGAAGCCGGTGTTCGGGCAGAACGGCAGCGGCATGCATACGCATCAATCGCTGTTCGCGGCGGGACAGAACGCGTTCTGGGATCCGCAGCGCGAGTGGGAGTTGAGCCTCACGGCGCTCCACTACATCGGCGGCTTGCTCAAGCACGCCCGTGCCCTGTGCGCGGTCACGAATCCTCTGGTGAATTCCTACAAACGCCTCGTGCCGGGGTTCGAGGCGCCGGTGAACGTGGCGTGGAGCATGCGCAACCGCTCGCCGATGATCCGCGTGCCGGAGCGCCGTGGTATGGGGACCCGTCTGGAATTGCGGACGCCGGATCCCAGTGCGAACCCGTATCTTGCGTTGACGGCCATGCTGGCGGCGGGGCTCGACGGCGTCGAGACGCGGGCGGATTGGCGCGAACCGGTGAACACGAACATCTGGGAGATGTCGTTCCGCGAGCGTCGTCGATTGCGGGTGGATGACCTGCCGCAGGATCTCAGTGAAGCGTGCGACGAGTTGGAGAAAAGCGACGTGATGCGGGAAGCCCTGGGCGAACACATCACCGAGCAGTTTCTGGCCGCAAAGCGCGCCGAGTGGCGCGAGTACAACCAGCAGGTGAGTGCCTGGGAGCTCGAACGCTACCTGGCGAAGTACTGAGCTTTTTTCTTTGGGAGACGTGATGAGCGTTCGTTCGTTGTTCGCGCGGGCCGATGAGGTGTTGGCGCAGCGCTATCCGTTCGTGCTGCCCGCGTTGGGCTATGATGCGAAGGCCATCGAGCCCGCGATCGATGCGCAGACGATGACGATTCACCACGACCGTCATCATGCGGCATACGTGACGAATCTGAACAAGGCGCTGGAGGCGTTTCCCGATCTGCATCAGTACACGCTGGGTGAGTTGCTGATGGGGCTGCGCAAGTGGCCGGCGGCGGTGCAGACGGCGATCCGCAACAATGGCGGCGGCCACGCCAATCACGCGCTGTACTGGGGGCTGCTGGCGCCGGGGAGTGCAACGTCAGTCGCGCCAAGCGGCCAGCTGAGCGAGATGATCGTGCGCGATTTCGCCACGCTCGACGCGTGCAAGGCGGCGCTCAAGGCGGC
>CANHNQ010000013.1 GCA_947462095.1 Gemmatimonadota bacterium | reverse complement strand
GAACAAGGAACGCGGCGTGTATCGCACGACCGACGGCGGCAAGACGTGGAAGAACATCCTGTTCCGCAACGACAGCACCGGTGTCGCGGACATGATCATGGATCCGTCGAACCCGAAGATCATGTACGTCACCTTCTGGCAGGCCGGGCGGAAGCCGTGGCTGCTGGTGAGCGGTGGCGCGGGCAGCGGCATCTTCAAGACCACCGACGGTGGCGATACGTGGACCGAGATCACGCGCGCGAAGGGCTTGCCGCAGACCGGCATGCTGGGCGCGATCGGCATCACGGTGTCACCGGCCAAGCCGAGTCGCTTGTGGGCGATTCTTGAGCATGAGGCGAATGGTGGCGTGTATCGCAGCGATGATGCCGGTGCCACGTGGACCTTCATGAGCGGCGATCGCAATCTGCGTCAGCGCTCGTGGTACTACTCCAAGCTGTACGCCGATCCCAAGGACACCAACGTCGTGTACGCGCCGCAGGTGAGCCCGATGGTGTCGAAGGATGGCGGCAAGACGTTCACTGCCGGCTTTGGTGGCGGCGACAATCACGACATCTACATCGATCCCACCGATCCCAAGCGCATCGCCGTAGCGCACGACAACGGCGTGATCATCACGAAGGACGGCGGTACCACGCGGACCGCCGTGGCCGTGCCCACCGGTCAGTACTATCACGTGCACCTCACGAGCCACTATCCGTTCCACGTGTGTGGCGCGAAGCAGGACGCCGGCTCATCGTGCGGCCCGGTGCGTGAAACGCCAGCCTTCGGTCGTGGTGGATTCGGCGGACCCGGTGGTGGTGCGCCGGTAGCACCGCCGTCGCCCTTCTCCACGTTCTATAGTGTGGCGGGCGGTGAGTCGGGGTACATCAGCAGCAACCCGATCGATCCCGACATCATGTTCGGCGCGAACTACGGTGGCAGCATGGACGTGCTGAACCGTCGCACCGGCAAGTCGCGCAGCATCGATCCGTGGCCGCTCGACCCGATGGGACATGATGCCAAGGATTCGAAGTATCGCTTCCAGTGGACGTACCCGATCGTGCACTCGCCACATGATCCGAACACGATCTACGTGGGCTCGAACGTCGTGTTCCGTTCCACCAACGGCGGCACCACGTGGACGCCGATCTCGCGCGATCTCACGCGCAACGATCCCGCCACGCTGGGCAGCTCGGGTGGTCCGATCACGAAGGACCAGACGAGCGTGGAGTACTATGGCACCGTGTTCACGATCGCCGAGTCGAAGCTGACGAAGGGCTTGATCTGGACCGGCAGCGATGACGGACTGCTGTACGTCACGCGCGACAACGGTGTGACGTGGAAGAACGTGACGCCGAAGGGACTCCCGGAGTGGATGCGCTGGAGCATCATCGAAGCGTCGCCGCACAACCCGGGCACGGCCTGGGTGGCGGGCAACCGCTATCAGATGGACGACTTCGCGCCGTATCTCTACCGCACCACCGATTACGGCGTGACGTGGACGAAGATCACGAACGGCATCGCGCCGGAGCATTTCACGCGCGCGATCCGTGAAGACCTGCATCGCGCGGGCATGGTGTACGCGGCCACGGAGCGTGGCGTGTACGTGTCGCATGACGCGGGCGCGAACTGGAAGAGCCTGCAGAAGAACCTGCCGCCGGTGCCGGTGAGCGACATGATGCTGCGCGACGACGATCTCGCGATCAGCACGCATGGTCGTGCGTTCTGGGTGATGGAGAACCTCACGCCGTTGCGTTGGGAGCCGGAAACCGAGAAGGCCGCGAGCGCGCCGTATCTGTACAAGCCGGTGCCGGTGTTGCGCCTGAACGGTCAGGCCGCACCCACGTTCGTGTACCGGTTGCCGACCGATTCGATGCCGGTGACGTTCCAGTTCTACGACAAGGCGGGCAAGCTGCTGGCCACCGTGGCGAGCACCGACACCAACCCCACGCCCGCCGCGGGCGGCCCTGGTGGTGGACGTGGCTTCGGTGCCGCGGCGCCAACCAAGCCGAGCAACCGGAAGGGCGTGAACCGCTATACGTGGACCATGCGTCACCCGGATGCGACCACGTTCCGCGGCATGATTCTGTGGGGCGGTCGTGGCACCGGCCCGTCGATGGCGCCGGGCACGTACAGCGTGAAGATGACCGCCGGCAGTGCGGCGCCGGTGCAGTACACGTTCGTGGTGAAGCCCGATCCGCGTGCAGAGGCCACGGAAGCGGATCTCGTGGAGCAGACGCGGATGGCGCTGCAGGTGCGTGACCGCATGAGCGACGCGAACAAGGGCGTGATCGAGATCCGGAATCTGAAAATGGATGTCACCGATCGCACCGCGAAGATGACGGCGAACGCCGCGTTCGCGCCGTTGGCGAAGAAGTTCGCGGATTCGTTGAGCGCCGTTGAAGACTCGGTGTATCAGACGAAGAATCAGTCGGGACAGGACCCGCTGAACTTCCCGATTCGCCTGAACAACCAGTTCTCGAGCTTGCTGAGCTTCGTGTCGAGCGGCGAGCGTCGTCCGCCCAAGCAGGCGTATGATGTGCTGGCGGTGTTGAACCCGAAGCTCGATCTGCAGATGGCGCGCATGGAGCGCATCATTGCGGCGGATTTGCCGAAGCTCAACGCGATGTTGAAGGCGGCAGGATTGCCGGAGATCACGCGCAGCAAGGTGGAGAAGGGCGGGCCGGGTGCGGCACAGCCGGTGTTTGTGCCCGACGCCGAGTTCGATCGGTAGGGATTGAGCGGATGGAAGTGATGACGCCCGGTCGACGTGGACAGTCGACCGGGCGTTGTTGTGTGCGGGTCCCGGAATGTGGGGGGCGGTCCGCCTACCGACTCGTGACCATCCCGACGGGCAGGTCTTCGTCGCGCAACATCCTGACGCCAGCGCACGACATCGACGCAAATTGCACCACCTGAGGGTCAGGTGTCCGCACCCGGAGTTATCTTGACCATGATGCCTGCGAGCGCCCCGCCATCCGGACCTACGTTTCTTCGCCGACCGGAAGTCCGCGGCGCACTGCTGGTGGGCGCGCTGGCGTTGCTGCTGGCGTTGCTGCGGGCACATCGTGCCACGTGGCCCACCGACCTCGATCAGTGGTACTTCGCGGGCCGAGCGATGCTGCAGGGCCGGAGCCCGTATGACGCGGTGGGACCGACCCGAGAGTTTCAGTGGAACTGGCGGCTCAACTATCCGCTGTCCACCGTGATCTTCACCCTGCCGCTGACGCTGCTGTCCGTCCCGGTGGCGCGAATCGTCTTCAGCGTGCTCGGCGGCGGCGTGCTCGGCTACGCCTTGGGGAAAGACGCATTCCGGCGTGTCGGCGCCGTGCTCAGCGCGGCGTTCCTGATCGCCGTCTTTCGCAACCAGTGGTCGCCCTTCTACACCGCCGCCTGGTTCGTGCCCCTCGCCGCGCTGGTACTCGCCGCGAAGCCCAACATGGCCGTGGCATTCGTCGCCGGCGTACGTAGTTGGCGGCAGTTTCGCTGGATCGTAGGCATCGGGCTGGCGATTGGTGTCGCGAGCCTGATCGCCCGGCCCGCCTGGCCGCTCGAATGGCTCATGTCGCTACGCGAGATGCCGCGCGTGGTGTCCCCGATCATGCGGCCGTTCGGATTCCTGTACGCGCTCGCGCTGCTCAAGTGGCGCCGCCCGGAGGCGCGTCTGTTTCTTGCGCTCGTTTGCGTACCACAGACACCGAGCCTGTACGATCTGCTGCCGCTGTTCATCGTGACTCGCAGCACGCGCGAGGTACTGGTGCTGTCGCTGCTCACCCATGTGCTCTTCTTTACGATTGCCGCGCTTGGACCGTTCGTAGACTTCAACGCCTATGCCCATCGACTTGGCGAGCTGTCGATCGTGGTCTACTTGCCGGTGCTGTACATGCTGCTCAGACGCCCGAACGCATTGGAGGATCAGGCGGTCGCGGCCACAGCCAGCACTCCGACAGGCTTCCCAGCAGGCCTCCGGGCGCGCATTGAAGCCGCAGCGCGGTTGGACGTGCTGCTCTTGCTGGCGAACGTGGTGGCGGCGATCCTCTTCGTGTGGTTCACCACCACGACGAACGGGGGCTGACGAACGCCTACGGGTCCGCTTCTCGGGTGGTTGCCGCCGGCGCTGCGTCGTGTCCCTCGCCGTTCTGCATGTTGGCATCCTCTTCCCTGGGCGGCAGCATGAGCAGGATCACCAGCGCCGGCAGGTAGATGGTGAACAGGACCCATGGCACAGCGATCTCGTTTTGTTTCGGCGACACGCTGTGCGGGAACCACGCGAGGTACCCCACCCAGCTGCAGGCGGTGAGGGCGAGCGAGCGCCAGCCGGTGCTTGGTACGAGCCAGAGCAGGAGTTGCTCGTAGAAGACCGGCAACTGCGGTACGAGCGCCAGCGCCATGAAGAGTCTTCCCTCTCTCCGCCGCCAACGCAGGAGCGCGAGGAACAGGAAGGAGCCCATGATCGTGAGCGCCGGTCCGCGATAGCGCTGCGTACTGGGCATGGCGGCGCGCCAATCCGACAGCCACGATGGCTGGACGACGAATGCGAGCGCGACGACGACGGTGCCGCCGATGACGCCACGCCACGTCGGACGGTAGAGCCACGCCGCAAGGCCGGTCGTCGGCTTTCCCGCCAGGATGAACTGCAGCGCCGGTGTCAGCGCACTCGCGGTAATGATCGGCGACCACTGACCGAGGATGGCGGCGTGCACGAACGGCGCACTGGCGAAGAGCCACAAGCGATGCGGTGCGCTGCCCAGTATGCCCCACGCGAGCAGCGCCGACGATAGACCGATGAACAGCCCACCGGCGACTTCGGGGCGCAGCGGCGCGAAGGGGAGGGCGAGGATCGCCGCCGGCAGCGGATAGAAGAGCCCCGCGTTGAACGGGTACGCGCCCACCGCCTGGATCACCTGATACGGGTCGTGCCCGTCCAGGAGCGCGCGCGCGGCCCGCCACGGATACGAGAAGTCCTTGGCCAGCTGCGCGGGATGGAACTTCATCGCGAAGTACGCGAGACTGCCGCCCCAGCCGCCGAAGACGAGCGAGATGATCACGCGTGCGGCCGGGGTCACCGGCGCGTCAGCGAGGGAAGCCAGCCCATCAGGCCTCTTCCACCCCCCGCAGGGATGTGAGTACGGCGTCGATCGTGCATATCGGAGGATGCACGAGATCGGACGATGGCGTCAACGGCTGGAGCTCGCGTCGTCAGGTTGGCCTCCCGGTCGTGCGCTCCGCCGCTGCATATTCAACGAGCCCGACCGTCGACCAGCGGCGAGCAGCGATCCTCAGTTCTCACCTGATTCGCGACCAGACTCGGGACACTTCCCACGGAAGGGGCAATGGGCACAAAGCACGACGTGCTGACCGAAGCGGAACTCGCGAGCTATAGCCTGAACCCGGTCGTGGCCGATACGATCGCCACGTTTCGTGAGACGTCGGGCCTTGAGCCGTCGCAGATTCGGATCCTTGATTGGGGATGCGGTCGCGGCCGGTCAGTCGCGGTGCTTCGCGATCAGGGATATGACGCCTATGGCGTCGAGATCGATGAAGCGACCATGCGAAATGGCTTTGCGCTGTTCGAGAATCGGGGCTGGCAACCATCTCGTCTGCTCATGCTGCTGTCGGACCTGGAGCGAGTGCCGAACGGCTCGTTTCATCTCATTTTCTCGGAGCAGGTTTTCGAGCACGTGTTCGACCTTGCGCACGCGGCCCGAGAACAGGCGCGTCTGACGAGGCCGGGCGGACTCGGTATACACTGTTTTCCCGGTGCGCTCGGCATTACGGAAGATCACCTGTTCATGCCCTGTGTTCATTGGCTACCCAAACGCACAATCCGACGGGCCGTCATCCACGCGATGCTGGCACTCGGGAAAGGACCGGAGGGCGACTGGATCGAGACACGCGGCAAGCCGCTGCGAGAGCAGGCGCAGGTCTACTATGAATATCTGAATCATCGTACGTACTACCGGGATACTGCCGCAATCTGCCGCCTGTTTCAGGCTCACGGGTTTACGGCCCGGTCCGAGGTTGCAGGGATGTCGACCCGAGCGCGGCGACTGCTCCCGTCCTATCTGCGCCGCAACGGTTTTCCGAACAATGCGGTACGGTTGCATCTGATGAAACGCGAGTTGTGATCTGTTGCGGGCGCCGTTCGGCAGGCGCGGCGTCGTGTCGGCGATCGCCGAACAGCTGCGATCGCGGTGAATCGGTCCCGGCTGGTCACGATCGGGCGATCGGTGCGCATGCCGTGGTCGGCGTTGATGGACCGCTGGCACTCGCGCTTGTGCAGGACCAGTCCTATGATCTCGATGGCGGCTGGCCTCTCGGTCATACGCCCCGTCGCTTCATACTCAACGATCCCGAGCAACCGACCGAGTGCCAAGCCGAAATTCAGCAGGGATTGTCGTGAATTGGCGCGCGATGCTGCCCCCCCCAGACGGCATCTTTTCCGGCCGAGCACTCTCGCGGGCGGAACGAGTGCAGATCGCCGTCCTGATCGGGGTGGCCGCGGCCGCCGTGACGTGGATCGCGTATCAGCTGGTCCCCGATATGCTTGCGCGCGACTTCACCTATCCGTGGCGTGGTGCCCGTGCGCTGCTTGAGGGGCTCGACCCGTATCGCGAGATTCATCCGGCGGGACCGCCCCCCAACGACATGTATTTCATGTATCCGCTCACCGCGGCCATGGCCGCGGTGCCGTTCGCGTGGCCGTCGGCGCAGGCGGGGGGAGCGATCTTCGCAGGGATTGGCGCAGGAGCGCTGGCATATGCACTGAGCGCCACGGCCGGCCTGCGTCATTTCTGGCTCTTTATGAGTCCCCCATTCGGACTGGCCGTCGTGCTGGGCCAGTGGTCACCGATTCTCACCGCGGCGGCACTGGCCTGCCCCCTCAGTTGGCTCTTGACGGCAAAGCCAACGATCGGCCTTCCGCTGTTTCTGTACCGGCCCACCAAACAGTCGGTCGCGCTCTGCACGCTGTTCGTCGCGATCAGTCTCGCGTGGCAGCCCATGTGGCCGATCGAGTGGTGGGAGGCGACGCGTACCGTGCAGGAGCACTACGCCCCAGCGCTCCGACCGTACGGGTTCGTGGCGCTCCTCGCGCTTGTCAAATGGCGTCGACCAGAGGCCCGACTGGTCGCCGGCATGGCGCTGGTCCCGCAAAACCTATATTTCTACGATCAGCTCCCATTGTTTCTCACCGCCGCGTCGGGGCGGCGTACGCTGTTGCTGACGGTGTTGAGTTGGGTGGCGTGGATTGGTGCGCACGTCGGCTGTGCGACGCCTGTGTATTGCGGTCGTGAGGGAGAGACCTGGGTGATCCTGCTCCTGTACGTTCCGGCGGCAGCGATGTCGGTGCTGGATATCGAGACCATGAATCGATGGCGGGAGCGATGGGGGGCGTACCGTTCGCACCGCTGACCTGCACAGCGGCGGACGCAGAGGCGGAGGCTCGAGGCGCATGCGTCGGCGCTGGTCGATTCTCGACGACGCTTTGTGCATACTTCCAGCTGATTCACGGGCGCGCCGATCGCTGTGCTTGCTTCGCAGGACGACTCCGTGCGCGGCAAGCAGGCACGCTTGACCTCGTCGCACCAATCATTACCCTCATTTCGAGCCGTTCATGAACGCCAGACGTACTCCCGGCGCATCCGCCGCGACGCTTGTGAACAACGACAGCTTGGCGCTTCGCGTCATGCTCGTGCTTGCCGTCGTGCAAGGGGTATTTTTCTTGCTGCCGGTCGCTCCGGCGTACACGCGATTGGGGAGTATCGGGCTGGCGATTGCCGTGTTGCTCGTCTCGCGGCCACTGAAGGACAGGGCACTGTCTCGGCAGATGGCTTGCATGCTCCTCTCGGTGGCAATTGTCGCGAATCTCGTGGTCAACCTCTTCGTTGCCGCGCCCAATGTCCCGTTCCGCATCTTCCAGCTCTCGATCGTGCTGTCATATGGCGCGCTGCTGCTGGCGGGATTGACCACCGCGATTGCCGGACTGCGGTTTCGGCACGCCTTCACCGCTTGGGGCGTCCTCGCCTTGATGGTCGTCGCCATGGAACGCATCGCGGGTGCCTCCGACGATGTTTCTACGGCCACCGGTGGTGTAGCGTGGGTGGGTCCGGTGGTGAACGATTCGATTGTTGGCACCCGTTTCGCGCCCGGGGCTACCGTCCGGACGCTGTACCCAGACAATCCACGTGGGTACTTCGACGAGCCGGATGTCATGCAGCGTCGCTGGTCATTGTTCAAGTTTGCGGGCAGCGATGCGACGGTCGAGTTCCCTGCTGAGAAGCCCGGAGTGCTGCGCGTCAATATTGCAGAGGTTCCGGGTCGGGTGAATTGGCACATCTGGTTAGGTCAGTCGCCGCTCCGAATCAAACTCAACGCGCGATATGAGGTGCGCTTTCGTGCCCGAGCCGATTCCGCTCGGATTCTGGTCGCGGGGGTCGGCCAGGCACATGATCGCTATCTCACACTCGGGTTGTACCAAGCGGTGCGTCTCGATACGGCATGGCAGTCGTTCCGGTTAACGTTTCAAGCAACCGATAGCGATCGCAACGCGAGGCTCTTTTTTGATATGGGGATGCACGCGCCCTCCGTAGAGCTTTCGGAGATCTCCCTTCGCGACTTGTCCTCGGGTGAACTCCTTGAGACCCGGGCTCCGAAGGAACGCTCGGTCACGTATGAGCTGAACAGTATGGGCTGTCGCGGTCGGGAGTACACCCAACAAGCAGACAGCCTTCGGTGGCGGATCCTCGCGATCGGTACGGGAAGCACCTTTGGCGTCGGTGTTCATCAGCGCGATACCTACGCCGCACGACTTGAGGCACTGCTGAACGATCCGCGCCGGGGAGCTGCCGCTGCGCCGCGGTTCGAAGTGATCAACTGCGGGTTACGAGATGTGACCCCAGCCCTGATCCCAGGCCTGGTCAATGCCCTCGCGGCGCACTATGCCCCCGATTTGGTGCTGTTGACGGTCGGACCCGACGATAGGTCTTTGAGCCGGGGGAACGACGCCGCGGCGAGCCCCGCATCCTCGGCGGCGCGACTCGTCGGCCTCTTCCATCTTGGGCGTTTGTTTCAGCGACGCGATAAGTCTGAATCATACGCACCAGATATCGCGTCGACCGTGCGCATGGTCGGACTCGCCCAAGCCTCGGCCCGCAGCCACGGTGCCAAACTGGCGCTGATGGTATTCCAGCATCGTCGAGGACAGTACTGGACGAGCCTCGACAGTGCGCTTGCCAAGGCGGTGCCCGCCACCGTCCCAACGCTGAATGTGGGGCCCGCCCTGTTGCCGTTTGGCGAACCAGCGCTGGTGGTGCATTCGCGCATTGACTGGCATCCCAACGAGCTTGCCCAACGGTTGGCCGCCGATGCCCTCCAGAAGTTCCTGACCGAGCGAGGGCTGTTGGGTGTCGTCGTGGGCACGGACATCTCAGCCAAACGAGATGCGTCGAGTCCGCGCACGCCATAAAGTGCGCCGTGATGGAGTGGGTTCGTGGCGTGCGACAGAGCCTCGACGCGGGTCCGTGGGTCTGGCCTGCGTTCCGATGTTCGTTTTGCATCCCGTAGCAATCAGCGGGTCTCATCCCGACAACCTCAGCGTGCTGTGATTCTCTCTGTGAGCACCCGCCTTGTCGATCGGAGCGTGCACACCGATCACCACCAAGACACGGCGTTCGTCAGGATGCCGGCGGACTCCACGTCATGATGCGATTTGGCCTCCCGCATGTGCCGCGTTTGAGCTTCGTCGTTGGCCCCGGGACCGATGCCAGCACGTCGTCATCCATGATCCGAGTCCGCGTGATCAATCGCGATGAGGCATTGACGCTGTTGCAGTTGCGCTTGACCGTCCTCAACATGGACCATCGGATCATGGCTCAGGCCCACTTCAGCAAACTGTTGCCGAGACGAAGCGCGCAGGATATCCACGCGTGTGTCCACTGGGACAGTGGTGCGCTCTCCATCGAGAGTGACGCGCCCGCGACCTTTTCGACCACCTCAGTGCCACGGATGATTCACGTGCTTCGTGCCGAATTGATGGGACCCGATGGCACCGCATACGACGTCCTTGAGATCGGGGTGCGCAGTGCTGATGTCGTTTCCGGAACGACCACGATCGGACGATCGTCGTGAGTGACTTCGACCGCGTTGTGCACCTGGCCAAAACTCGCCTGGCCATAAGTGGGATCCTATCGGCGGACCTCCCCGTCAATCTTGGCTCGGCACGGTCGCAAATCGCCAGCTTCGTTCGCGACCGCGAAGATTTCGACACGCGGTTGTATGCTCAGTTGCACGTCCTTGAGCACAGCGTCGACAGCTTTGAGCTGAATTCCGATATCCCGCGCACGCCGTTCAAGAAGGTCGCCGTCGCGGTCTTCAACCGGTTGTTTTCGGTCGGAGGTCTCGCTCGACATCTCGGATCAACCCAGAAGCGTGCCAATCAGGCAACGCTTGCCGCTTTACGTCTTATGCAGACACGCCTCGAGGAGCAAGACCGCACCGTGGCGGCGCTGTACGAACTCGTACGCATACAGACCGCACAGGATGGTGCCCGCGGGAATCTCGGCGAATGAAGATCCTCCATGTGATCCATCGCTACCCTCCCGCCATCGGTGGATCCGAGGTGTGGTTGAGGGAAATCGCCCAGCGATTGGCCAAGCACCACGGCCATCGCATTGAAGTTCGGGCGCTCGCCGTGCACGAGGAACAGGAGTACTGGGAGCACTACGAATCCTCTCGCCGCCATGCCGCGTATGGTGAGCGCGATGTCGATGGGCCAATCGACATCATCCGGCATCGTGCAACCGTGCCCCCGCATTGGCTCGTGCGAGGTGTCCTGCAGCCACTGCAGCGGCTGACGGGAACCTATCTCGAAGGACCGCACTCCTTCGACATGTACCGTGCGCTTCCCGACGCCATCCGCGACGCCGATGTCGTCCATCTGCACGCGCACCCGTACCCGCAGGTGTCAATTGGGCTCTGGTTGTGCCGACGCATCGGCCGTCCTGCCGTTGTCACGCCGTACTTCCATCCAGACATGCCCGTGCATCTCGCGAAGCGCACCATCCGGGCCTTGGCGATGGCAGATCGGATCTTTGTGCTCACCGACGTCGAGCGCGCGGCGCTGGCCGCCTATGGGTTAGACCCGGAGCGCATGGTCGTCACCGGTGGCGGCGTTGACGTCGAATACTTCGAGCGCCTCAAGGCCGAAACACGCCCACCCGCGTTCGACCTTTCGCGGAAGCCCGGCGTCGGTCGTGTGGTCTTCGTCGGCCGCAAGACCGAGTACAAGGAGATTCAGGTCCTGATTGAGGCTGTTCGTCGTGTGCGCGAGTTCCGACCGGTCGAGCTGATGCTGGTGGGACCGACGTCTGATTGGTTCCGACAGTTCGTCGATGGCTGCTCCCCCGCGGACAGATCGTGGATGTGTGATCTGGGAGTGGTGAGCGACGCCGAGAAGGTGGCTGTGCTGCAATCGTCCGATGTCTTGGTCCAGCCCAGCCGACATGAATCTTTTGGCATTGTCTTTCTCGAGGCGTGGGCGTGTGGCTTGCCCGTCATTGGGGTCGATGCGGGTGCGGTCCCCAGCGTGATCGCTGGTGGTGGTTTGACCTTCCGAGCTGGCGACGCAGCGGCACTGGCGGAAGCCATCGGGCGATTGTTGAACGACCCGGAGACAGCCCGATCCTGTGCGGAAGTCGGCGCCAGTCGGAATCGACAGCTCTTCGATTGGAAGCGGCTCGCCGATACGGTCAGCGCGACATATCGTGCCGTGCGGCCGAGGCCCCGCCGCGTGCTGGTCGTGAGCGGAATCTACCCGCCGTACTCGTTTGGGGGGGCGGAGGTGATGGCCCGAATTGGCGCCGTGGGAATCGCCGGTCGCGGCCACGAGGTGCAGGTGCTTGGCACGTATCGGGATTCCGATGCGCCGCGCTGGAAGCACACGCTCACCCATGACGAGGGCACGCTCGTCCATCACTACTCGGTGAAATACTACGACAATTTCCCCGGCTATGCTCGTCACCATCGTGCACCGGAGGCCGAGGAGGCCTTCGCGGAATTGATCGCCCGGTGGCGCCCGGAGGTCGTGCATTTCCACAACATCCAGACCCTCTCGCATCGCCTCATTGACATTGCCGAAGACGCGGGGATCGCCACCCTCATGACGCTGCACGACTACTGGCCGATCTGTTTCAAGCACACGCGCGTCCTGAACGATGGACGAGAGTGCCCGCGAGGCGGCTTTGCGTGCCTGTCCTGCAGGCCTCAGATCGAAGATGCGCCAGAGGTCAGCATGGTGGAGCGCAATGCGGCCGTCCGTGGTTCATTGGATCGCCTACGACTCCTCCTGGCGCCAGCGCAGTACATCATGGATCGGTTTGTCGAGAACGACATGCCCCGGGAGCGCCTTCGGCACCATCCATACGGCATTGATCTGGCACCATTTGCACGCGTGGCGGCGGCCCGTCAGCCCCGTACGCCATTGCGTTTTGGCTTCATCGGATACATCGGCGACCACAAAGGCATTTTCATATTGGCCGAGGCCGTGAAGCAGTTAGTCGGTGATTTTAAGCTTCTGGTGTACGGCGTCGGAGACAAGGAGCCGGATTTGGCCGCCGCGCTCTCCTCACTGGGAAACAAGGTCGAGATGCGCGGCCCGTGTCCGCACGATCGCATCGCCGAGGCATTCGCCGCCATCGATGTCATGGTACTTCCGGCGTTGTGGCCCGACAATTTCCCGGTGTCGATTATCGAGGCACTGGCCAGCGCGACGGTGGTCGTCGCCAGTCGCGCCGGAGGAATGACGGAGCAGATCAGGCATGACGAGAATGGCTACCTGGTTCCAATGGGTGACGTCGCGGCACTCGCCAGCACCCTGCAAGGCTTAATCGACGAGCCCGCGAGGGTCGCACGCCTTGCAGCCGGGGCCCAACGATCTGCCGACCGATACCCGCTTGATCTGTATCTGGACAGACTCGAAGAGTATTACGAAGAGGCATTTCACTCGGCGCCCCGTTTGGGACGTACCCGGCCGCTGCTCGTGCATTCCGGACTGCACAATGATTCAGGCGGACGCGACCTCTACCGGGCGTTGGGCGAACTTTCTCGACGCGGGCTGGAGATTGAAGCGCTCGCACTCCAACATGCCACCGACACCGATTTGGAACAGGCGATGGCCGTGGTACTGACCCCCGGTGCCGACGATGCGGTCGAGCTTGCGCTTCGTGCCGTGGTCTATCGACGTCATATCTTCGCCCCGCGTTCCGATCCTGCCGCAGTTCAGCTCTTGTCGGAGACGGCGGTGGGCAGCCTGTATAGCGATCCATTCGAACTGGCGACGGAACTCGCGGACTTGGTCGCCCAACCACACGCGACGGCGGACCACGCTCGTGCCGACACCTATTTACAGCACCTCGTCGCGGCCGCCGTGGCGGACCCGTGAGACGTCAGCGGTCGGCGTCCCGCGTACGAACGGATCGTGGTCCGTTCGTACGCCGGTCACGGTGACGGCGGGTCCTCGTCGCGGTTGCTGAGCACGCCCCTTCGCAGCTGACTCGCCATCGCATCCATCGCGCGAAGCGGTCGTGTCAGCCACCATGACTTGCTTGAGAGAATTTGCGTGAGCAAGGCCGACGTCTTGGCCAACTCAGCATGACCGGACATGACTTCTTGCCGTGCGAACAGGAGTTCCGCCCGCGCGGCAAGTTCTCGCTCCTGCACAGCCCGGAACTCGAGACGCAGCGAGTGCTCTGTCGACTCCACTGTCTCCATGTCGGTCCGTACAGCGAGAAGCCGGGCTCTTGTGTCCTGCAGCTCAGCCGTGGCAGCGTGCAGCTTGGCGTCGGTGTCCTGCAACTCGGCCTGGGTCCTCCCCAACTCGGCCTTGGTGTCCTGCAGCTCGACCGTCGTGTCCTGCAGCGTAGCCGTCGTGACCCGCAGCTCGACCTTCGTGTCCCGCAGCGTAGCCGTCGTGTCCTGCAGCTTAACCGTCGTTTCTTGCAGCGTAGCCTTCGTGTCCCGCAGCTCAGCCCGCGCGCCCCGCAGTTCCGCCTGCGTAGCGCCGAGTGCTTCCGCCGTTTCCAGCAACTGACGACGCCTGTCCGAGCGCTCGGCCTGTAACGCAAACACCTGATCGTGCAGCGATGCGCTCTTGATCACAAGGTCCTGAAGATCCGCCGGACTCCACGGCTCGCGACAGGCGACCATGGCTAGGATATCTTCCAACGTGGCGGTCCCCGTGCGCACGACCTCGTCCACCAGCGCGTTGTAACGCTCGGGAATGCGACTGTCATCGGCGGCGTAGAAGTGCCAAGCCACCGCATCGGTCGCCACCCGTGGTGACGTAAAGACCTGTGCGTTGTAACGGTGATCCAACACGGCAAGACGCGGGCTCGTGGCCAACAGCGCTGAATTGAATGCCGGCTGATCTCGAACGCTTTCGTGACGGCCTGCCGCCAGTGCCCAACGCCGATGCCATTCATCGGCAAGGCGACGGGCACCCATGGTGTCGTTCCAAAACAACACCCCGCCATTGATGTACACCTCGCTGCCGATCGCCCATCCCATGTTCCGCAGCATCACCTCGTCCTGCTCCCAGATCTGCTCCGCAAGCGTGTCACGTGAGTGATTCGGTGCCCCCGCCACGTCGCAATCGAGCGAGAAGATCTCGTCGAGTGGACCACGAACGAATACATCGCTGTCGATGTACAGGAACGGTCCGTCAAGGCGGGACCGAAGGGTGGTCTTCAAGAAGCGACTTTGAAACGCCGCGTCACCCGGAGGCGTGTCGAACGTGAGCCAGCGGTCGGCCTGCGACACCAGCGGCGCGCCGGCGTCTCGCAACGACGCGTCGGTGTCCCGATCACACACGATGACCGCACGTACACGAGGATTGCTGGCCCGCAGCGCAGCCAACGCAACGCCCGTTCTGGCGCTATACCGTTCCCCGGCTCGCGCAGCGAGAACGAACACAACCGTGGGCGGCGGCTTCACCGCGCACCGAGATCAAGCCCACTGGTCGCGCTACCTCGCGCGACCGTGCGCATCCGCACGCGGCAGGCGCCCATGGCGCTCGTGCTGTTATCGTTGTGTCTCAGGCCAAGATTACACACGCCCAATCTCCCAAAACGCCGTCGATGAATCGTCGCGATCGATCACAGCAGACTCTTGTGAATCAATACAAATCCACACCAAACTTCTAGAGGCACTACTCCACACCCTTCCGTCCCGCGAACAGCGACGAGATGCTTCCGACGAACGCTGAGTGCAGTAACGCGACGCCATTGCGCCGTCGGGCCATCTCCACGTTGACGCCCAGCGGGGATGCCGCGCCGTGGGTCTCGATCATTTCGAGCCACCTCCTGGCGGAGATCGATCTCCACGCGACGGTACGTACCGTGCTGTGCCAGACGCTGCAGCAATGGGAATGGATCATTGTCGACGGTGGTTCGCTCTCGGCGCACTCACGGGCGATACTGCAGCAGTACTGCAATCAGGATCCCCGGATTCGTGTCATGCCGCTCGCCGTGCAGTGTGGAGTCGGCGCGGCACGCAACGTCGGCGTCGCAGCAGCTCGCGCACCGCTGATCATGCACCTCGACGGCCGACACGAGTTCGAGGCGACCGCGCTGGAGAGTCTGGCGTGGTATCTCGAGGCCCGTTCCGACGTGGCCTATGTCACCGCCGAGGCCATAGGCTATGACGTGCGGCGATACGCGCCGTTGAGCACGCTGCCGGACGCGCCGCCACAGCGGCGTCCCGAGCAGATCGCACCTGCCGTCTTGCTTCGGCGGTCCATGCATGACGCCGTGGGCGGATACGACGAATCCGTCAGCCTCACTCTCGCGGATGCGACGTTCTGGCAATGCTGTGCCGCCGCAGGCTACCGTGGCGCAACGGTCCCCGGAGATCGGGCTGACCATGCAGTCGCGACGTCGCCACGGCGGCATGATTGGCCATCTGGCAACGAGCGGACGACATCGAACCGTCATCTCCTGTTCATCGTGCCATGGATGTCGCTCGGAGGTGCCGACAAGTTCAATCTTGACCTGCTCGATCAAGTACGACGCCATGGATGGGATGTCACGGTGGTCACCACCCGAGAAGATGAGGATGTGTGGTACACCGAGTACCTATGCAGGACTCCTGAGATATTCTCGCTCCATCGATTCCTGCCGCTGCGCGACTATCCTCGCTTTCTCGCATATCTCATACAGTCACGGCATTCGGATGCCGTGCTCATTTCACACAGTGAGCTCGGCTATCGTCTGCTGCCGTATTTGCGAGGCCGCTTCCCCAACGTGGCGTTGCTGGACTACCTGCACGTGGTCGAGCCCAGTTGGAATCACGGCGGCTATCCCCGTTTCGCCGTGGACTACCGGGCCCACCTCGACTTCACCGTGACGTCGTCCGATACGGTTCGGGAATGGATTTCCACGCGAGGTGTGCCAGTCTCACAGTCCGCGGTGTGCTATACCGCAGTTGACACCGATCGAAACAGCCCTGATCCGGCGGCCAGGCACGAAGAACGCACTCGCCTCAACGCGCCCAGCGATCAGGTGGTGATACTATTCGTTGGACGACTCTGTGCACAGAAAAATCCACGAATACTGATCGCCGCACTTGATCGAGTGCTCCGTGCACACGCGACTGCATCCGCGTGGATTGTCGGTGACGGACCCGATCGGTCGCTCGTCGAAGCCGACGTGGACTCGCGTGGCCTAAGCGAGCGCATTCACGTGATGGGTGCGGTCTCGCCGGAGACCATCGGACGTCTCATGTCGGCGGCTGACATCTTCTTTCTGCCGTCTCGCTACGAAGGAATCTCACTGGCACTCTACGAAGCGATGGCGTCAGGGCTCCCGTCGGTGGCGTCGGACGTCGGGGGACAACGCGAGCTTGTCACCGACGAGACTGGAATCCTCGTTCGACCACAGTCGTTCGACGAGGATTTGAATCGCTATGTCTCGGCACTCGAAGCCTTGGTGATCGACTCCGATTACCGTCAGCGATTGGGGCGTGCGGCGCGCGCACGGGTCGTGGCACACTTCGCCCTGCCAACCATGGGGACGTGCATGGTGCAGCTTATCGAAGGCCAGAGCAGGCGCCGAGCAGCTGCACCGCGATTGATGGACTCCGAAGCGGATTCGGTCGATCGGGCAGAACAGGCGCTTGAACTGACGCGTCTCGCAAGCCGGTCGGAATCGCTTTCCACGTCCCGGAGCGGCGAGAGCGTGAGAGAGTGGCTGTACATCGGCTTGCAGGCATTGTTTGCCGCGGCATACGAGTGGGCGGCGACAAGAGGCTGGCGCTGGCCGCTCGCGATCGGTGGCCGTCTGCGGCGATCACTGCTCATGAAACGATGAGGTCGAGAGGCACTTCATCAGTGCGCCGCTCGATGAAACGCTTGCAAATAGCGACTCGTCTGCGCAACCGCTTCGCGCCAGCCGCCATCGACCAGAAGCTCAGCCGCCGGTTTAACCATCGAATCTCCGAGCCGGTCGGCGCCGACCACTCCATGCCTTACTGGAAATCGGACGTATCCAGAGACGCGATCTCCCACGCGTAATCTGCAATCAACAAACGGTGCGTCCATGCCCGGATATATCGGCCGTGCGAACGCATCCATCTGCAGGTCGATCCGCTCTATCGTGGAGCGCTGCAGCACAGGGGACGCGATCACCGGATCGGGAAACGCATCTGACGAGATGGATGCGAATTCATCGACCAATGCATTTGCCGTCATGCGCGCGGCTTGGTAGATCTTTTCTGCACCTCGCATCTCCCGGAACTCGGCCAGAGCAAGCGGCCTGAAGTTCTTATATAGCAGCGCACGGCGGAGATGATAGCCAACGGCAATCTGGCGCTTCATCGCGTTGAACGCGGGTCGCTCCTCCGGGAAGGCAAGAGCGGAACGCTCAATCGCACACGCAAATCCCCGACTCCACCCAGCTACTTGAGTCATCAGCGCCGGCATCTCTCGCCGATGATCATGCCGCACGACGGCTCGAGGCTCGATCGCCAGGAGCATTCGCGATTTCAGCGCCCGAAACAAATACTCGCTATCGTCGCCGGCCCCACTGGCCGTCCCCGGCCCCAGTGCCGCATCGAACGGGCCGATTTGGTCAAAGACACGTCGGCGCACAGCGAAGTTGGCACCCGCACCATACTCGCCGACATTGCCAACACTGCCCGCAATACTTCGTAGGTCTGGTGCGGCGATCCAGCGACGGACGTAGGTGCGGGGGAAGCCGCCGTACGCCTCAAAGAGCTGTTGCGCCGGAGTGGCGAGTTCGCGAGGCTCCACGAGTCCCGTGACAAGATCAACCTCTTCATTGCGAGCGAAGACCGCGCGGTGGGCGCTGACCCAACCCGTCTCTGGCACGCAGTCGTCATCCGTGAACAGCAGCACATCCCCGCGGAACTCGGCAATGGCTCGATTGCGAGCCCAACTCAGTCCCGGTCTGTCTTCCACCACAACGCGGACCGAAGGAAATCGAGTCCGGTCAAACGACGCTTCGGCATTCGAAGGCGCATTGAGAATGACGAGCAGTTCATCGCGCATTCCCAACGTTCCGATGATCGCCTCGACGGCACGCGCCAATTGCTGTGGTCGATCACGGGAACAAATGGCGACGGATACTGATGGTGACTGCGTGCCCAACGCAGGTCGCACGTCGGACGCACGTTCCTCCCGAAGGGACTCAAACGCGCCAGTTATGGTGAAGCGCTCAGGCGGCCTCGATCGTCGCATCCAGGCGGCGATCACCAGCATCAGCGCGTTCTCGGCGTGCCTCGGCGTCACCGCCCCGGCAATGGCGTCGCCGAGCGACAGGTGCCGCGACACGCCAAATCGTGCGGATCCCACCGGCGTTCCCCCGCAGCGGAACAGCGCCCACGTGTCAGTGCCGACATCTCGATGGATGCGCGGATGTCGATCGAGCAAATCGATCTCTTCGATGCGGATCTCAGTCATCGCGCTGTGCTCAGGCGGTATCCAGAGCGGTCGAAGCCACCTTCCACGAAGCTCGCGCGTGCGCTTCATACTGACGTGTCACTTCGTCAACGGTGCCGACTGCTCGAATGCGCCCGCCGTCAAGCCACACCGCGCGCTGGCAGAGATCCTGCACTGATTCGAGGTCGTGCGACGCCAGTATCATCGTGCCTCCGCGGACGCGGAACGCCTTCAAACGCTCCTGGCATTGCAGCTTGAACGATTCATCACCGACCGCGAGAATCTCGTCAAGCAGCAGCACATCTGGACGAGCCGACATGGCAATGGAAAAGGCCAGCCGCGATTTCATGCCACTGGAGTAGTACTTCAACGGGGTGTCGGCGAACGCTTCGACGCCGGAGAACCCGAGAATGCTATCGGTGTGAGCAACGGCTTCGTGTTTCGGGATGCCGAGGGCAGCGGCATACAAGCGGATGTTTTCGCGCCCGGTCAACGTCGGCTGAAACGTGGAGCCCAGTTCAATAACCGGGATGATCCGCCCTTGCCGGCTGATGCTGCCACTGGTTGGCGGGTAAATCCCGGCCATCAGGCGCAACAGGGTGCTCTTCCCCGAACCGTTGTGTCCGATCAACGCGACGGCCTCGCCGGCCTCGATGCGTAGACTCACATCGGACAGGTGATAGCGCGCTCTGCGGAGATGAATTGCCTGACGTCGCAGCGTCCGCACGAAATATTCCTGCAGCGTCGTCGTGCGGTGCTCGTAGTAATAGAATCGCTTTTCTACGTTGACCAGTTCGATGGCCGGCGGTTGAAGCGCCGTCATCGTCAGACCACTTCCGCGTATACGGATTGCTTCCATCGAAACACCCAGCGCCCAGCCAGGAAGACGACGAGCGTAGAAAGCACCGGCGTCACGATCTCGGCGATGCCGGGAAGCCGACCTTCGTACAGGGTCGCGTGGTACAGTCCCAGAATCCCGGCGAATGGGTTGAGGGACACGATCGGCTGCCAATGTGCCGGCAAGTTGGAGATCGGGTAATACACGGGGGAGATCAAGGTCAGCATGGTCAGCGCCACCGGCACGGCATGCTGTACGTCTTCGAAGAACACCCCCAGCGCCGCAATCGGGAACAGGACCCCGGCTGTGAGCACGGCGTGCAGTACCATCACGAACGGCAAGGCCACCAGACCGATGGTGAACCCCTGATGCAGCACGGCGGTGAGTACCACGACGACCAAGAGCATTTCGACCGCGAACTCGACAAACCGTGATATCACCGTGCTCACGACCAGTACGTCCGCGGGAAACGCCACACTACGTGCAATGAAGGAGTGATTGCTGACGACGGTCGCGCCAATACCCAGCGTGTTCAGAGTGAACACCCATGCAAAGTACCCGCTGAACAAGAAGGCCCAGTACTGCGCGGTCTGTACTCGGAGGAGCACGCTGAACACCGCCACCAGCACGAGCCCGGTCAACAGCGGATTGAGCAGAGTCCAGACGGCGCCGAGAAACGAGCGCTGATATCGCATCGTGAGGTTCCGCTCCACGAGTGCCCGAATAAGCTCCCGATGGGTCCACAGCTCACTCACTTGCGTTCGCCTCCCCTCGGTGAATAGGACATTCGTCGGTCAACGACCACCCAGCGTTCTGATTCGCTGGACGCCGCGAACGTGCGCAATCTATACCGTCGCGGGTCGCACGCACCTGCCGGACCGTGGACAACGAGGCGAAACTCGTCGTGGCCCTTGCGGCGTTGCGTGGGGTCGGGACGCCGCTCATATTACCGCTCCGGAGGTGCGGTGAGGATGGCGGCTTCCGCAGCCACGAGCACATTCGCGACGCGATCTATTCGGCACATCGCTGGCGTATGGCAATCTGGTTCCGCCAGGGACGGGCGTTTTGGAGCTTCTTTTCTACGTACCGCAGTGTGACGGCGGGGACCTCCCGTCCACTGTCGACGAGTACTGGCCGTGGATCACTCGGCAATCCCATCTGGGTGCGTGGGGCCCGAGGAATTGGACCGTGCAAACGTTCCTCTACCTCACAGCCCACGACGTTCCTTGCCGGATCGTGGCGACGCTCCCCAGTGAGGGACTGGTGGTCGCACATCGGGACTTCCTGCCGACGTCGCTGCGTCCCGGGCCGGACCTGTACCTGATCTGCCTTCTGGCCGATCGTGATGAGCCGGGTTTTATCGGCAGGCATCCATTTGCGCAGTTTCACATGGTCCAGAATCCGACAGACCGGAGGGTGACGCATCCCGAGGCGCTGTGGTCGGCCGCGTATGTACCCTACTGGCCACAGCCGGGTCTCGTGCCGCGCGATCCTAGCCGTCGGGATCGCTTCGAAACGGCCATGTTCTTCGGCTATCCGCACAACCTGGCGGAACAGATGCGCGAGGCGGCGTGGGCGCAGCAGCTCCTCGAGATGGGCCTGCGGTGGGTCATTCCGCACCGTGCACGATGGCACGACTACGAGAGTGCCGACGTCGTCGTGGCCGTCCGGGCCTTTGATGACGAGCGCGCCTATGAGGGAAAGCCGGCATCGAAACTGCACAATGCGTGGCGCGCCGGTGTTCCGGCGGTGCTAGGGCGAGAGTCGGCGTTTCAGGCATATCAACGGTCGCCCCTCGATTACATCGAGGTCGGGTCACCGGAGGCGACGCTGGAGGCGCTGCGACAGCTTCGAGATCAACCGGCACTCCGGCGGGACATGGCGGAGAATGGCATGGCGCGTGCGCGTGATGTGCATCCGGCGCAAATTGCCGGCCGATGGCGCGACATCCTCACCCATCGCCTGGGCCCGTCGTACGAGCGTTGGCGCGGCGCCTCCCACAGCGAGCGTCAGCGTTTCTTCGATGACCGGCTGATCGCCGAGCAGCGGGCAGCGGTGATCCGTAACGTCCACGGGCCGTTGTACCCGCCGATCGATAGCGACGCGACCGGCGACGTCCGTCCGGACAGTGGGGCGGTAACGTGGCGCTGATCCGGTGGGTGGGATTCAACGGGATCGACAGCACCACGCTCGAGGAACGTCTTCGCGTCGTGGGCGTCGCGCCGACGATCGAGCTGGGCGCGTTCGGGCGCGACGGCGCTCTTGGCGTGAAGATGGGCGCGAGCGGCGGCATCGAGCAGGATATCGCATGGGCCGCCGCGAACGAACTGTGGTTGTCGTTCTCGTACAAGCCCGTTTCGGCTCACGAGCCCGATGGCGCGAACCCCACCGTCTGTTATCTCGCTGACGACAACGGGACGGACGTGGTCTTCGTCGTCTGGGTGGTTGCCGCCGAATCGTTTCGCATCATTGGTGGAGCGCCAGAGTACCTGACGCTCTATCAGTCTGCCGATGGGTCTGCGCCTGCCGGATCGTGGCGCTGGCTCGACGTGCGCGCGAAGGCCTCGAGCGCGGGCGCGGGCGATGTCGAGCTGTGGGTCGATGGCGTGCAGCTCTACAACAGCAGCAGCGTTACGACGGCGTCGCCAGGGGCGACCTTCTACCGCCGGTGTACCGTCGGGGGATGGAGCACCGGCGAGGCTTACACCGACGCCGTCCTCATCTGCGACCTGACGGGTGCGGCACCCTACAACGGGCGGCTTGGCCCTTGCCAGATCGCGGGGCCACTGGAGCAATTCTCGCCGGCGTGGTATCGGGTCCTCTATGAGGAGCTCGGCGACGGCGTGGCGTGCTATCGGCCTGCCGACGCGCCGGACTATGGCGGGGGCATGCTGAAGAGTTGCGGCTGCTGCCCCCCGGATGCCGAGCTGTATCTGCTCCCCGGAGAAGAGGTGTTGTTTGACGACGTCCTGAATGACACGGACTTCAAGCTGATCGATCACCCAGTGCTCTCGGGTCGCAAGACCGTGATCTGCGACAAGCGGGGACTTTGTGGCGGACGGAAGCCATTTGTGTGCAGGACCCACCCCGTTCACTTCGTCACGGGCACGCTGGTGTTTCAGGAATCGTGGTGCCGACTCAAGGCCACAGCGTTCATCGGCTGGCACAAGGACGCCGTGGATCGTATTCGCGCCACTGTGTACCGGTACGGGCTCGAGAGCATCGTGCTCGGGTATGGTCGTTCCATCAAGACGAAGTTCGACACCTGGTATACCGAAAATTCTCGGTAGGCCGCCCAAGCGCCCTCCGTGCGATGTGCGCGTCCGTTCGGTTGGAGAGGGGGACATGCTGGAAAGACACACCGCCCGGATCTGGATGCTGCGCGACGACTCGCTCGTCAGCTCGCTGGTGGCATCGGATATCCCCCGTCATGTCTCGGGGCTGCTGGCGCCGGTGCTGTGGCAGACGTCGGGCCTCGACGGCATGCGCTCACAGGATGAGCGTCGTGCGTCCTACACGCGAACGTCGGTCAAAGGGGCCTTGAAAAGGATGATCGATCCTGTCGGCCCATACCGCTTCATGCAATGGAAGGGCCTTGGGCTGGGTGCCCACGCGCACACGGGATGGTTCAGCCCTCAGCCCCTCACATGGGGCAATGGACGCTCCCGCCCCTTGAGCTTTCGCTTTGCCCTCGCCTCCACTGCACCAGCACCGTTTCCGGTCTTCACCGCTGCCGTACGGTGGCAATCCAGCGAGCCGTGGAACCCGATCTACACGAGACTGTACGGGGGAGCGCCGTACGAAGATCTGATCGCCGAGGCAGAGTATACGCGGCGCTGCGCGCAGCTCACGCACGGACGCCTCCGTACCGGTCATCCCATTGCGCTCTACAAGTGGACCCAGAAGGGCGCCCATCTGCTGCATGCCCCTCGTCCCGAAGACGACCGATGTGACAGTGTGCTCGGCGAGAGCTTTGCCGGCTACATCACGCGCCGCCGGGACGAGGGAGATCGAGTGGAGGATTCTTGCCTCCGGCCGAATCACAACGATCACTACCAATCGGCGATTCTCGGACAGAACATCCGCCTCTTTCGCTGCCCGTGGCGGTTCGAAGATCTGGAGCTCGCACTGTTCCATCCGCGCGAGCCTGCGCACGTGCACGCCATCGTCGCTGATGCGATGGAGTGTCTGCACTGGGAGTTTGGCACGCCCATGCGATACCCGGAGTTCTGTCTGACGTTGGCTGGGATCCTCGGTCGTCAGGCCGCGCTGCTCATGACCCATCGGATCGTGCATGGTGCGCTGTATCAGCACAAGCAGGACGTCACCTTGGCAGGAGAGCTGACCGATTTCGACCATAGCGTTTTCCTCCCTGAGGAACTCCGGAGCGGTAGCGACTCGTGGGAGCGGCGCCGGTTGGTCCAGCAGCTGTTCCTCCTAGCGAATCACCTCACAGTACTTTCCGAGGCCGGCGTGCTGTTGCGAGAGTCGGTCAGCCTCATGGCATTGGCGACGGCGTTTCTCGACGCCTTCGGTGAAGGCGTGTCACATGCCGATCTCAAGACCTTCCTCGAGTACTGTGAACAGCACCCTGACGCGGCGACCGTCGACGGGATGGTGGGCGGCGACCCCCAGAAGATGAAGAACCTGGACGGCTTTCAGCCGTTCTTCGGCGCGCTCATGGTTCAGCTCTCGGTGGCCGCCAAGACGCGGTGAGTGGAATCCACCCTCCGGCCGCCCTGTCGGCATCGCATACATATTCGAAACGCGTAGAAGCTGAAACTCGAGCGCTACCCCAGGTCGTGGAGGTATCCAGTGCCAGAACGGAGGACAACGCACGTGATGTTTGACGTATCGGACGTGCTTCCGGGCGTGTGCCTGACACCCGATGTCGGTCGCCCGCCGGCGGTGCCGGCGTGAGCGAGCCGCGCGTCCGACCCGATTGGCGAGGCCACCTCGCCATGGCGCGCGTGGATTACTGGTTCAAGAACGTCTTCGTGCTGCCCGGCATCGTGGTCGCGATCGGGACGATCCCTGCGGTCGACTGGTGGGCGCTCGGCGCGCGCGCGCTCATCGGCGTGGCGTCCATCTGTCTCGTCGCGTCCAGCAATTACACACTCAATGAGATTCTCGACGCGCCGACCGACCGCTTCCATGTCGACAAGCGCCATCGGCCCATTGCGGCCGGACGCGTGCGGCCCGCCGCCGGGTACGTGCAATGGTTGCTGCTGGCCGGCCTCGGCTTCTCCCTGGCCTGGCGGGTGTCCGTCCCGTTCCTGGTCACGATGGTGGTCCTGTGGACCATGGCCTGCGCCTACAACGTGCCGCCGGTGCGCACCAAGGATGTGCCGTACCTTGATGTGCTCACCGAGGCGGTGAACAATCCGCTGCGCATGCTGGCCGGCTGGTTCATGGTGACCGAGCAGACCACGGCTCCGTCGTCACTACTGCTCTGCTATTGGATGATCGGGTGCTACTTCATGGCGCTCAAGCGCTATGCGGAGCTCGTGGCCATCGGCGATCGCGCCCGCGCCGCCGCTTATCGAAAGTCGTTCGCGTTCTACACCACCGAACGGTTGCTCGTGGGGATCATGTTCTCCGCGACGGCCGCGATGCTGTTCTTTGGCGCGTTCTGCATGCGCTATCGCATGGAGCTCATTCTGGCGTTTCCGTTCGTCGCGCTGGTGATGGCCTTGTACCTGCAGGTTGCCCTCAAGCCTGACAGCGCCGCCCAGCAGCCCGAGCGTCTGTATCGGGAGCGTGGCCTCATGTTCGCCGTGATTACGGCGACGGCGGTGATCCTGCTGCTCCTGCGGAACGATATTCCTGCCATGTACCGGTTCTTCGCGCCGACGGCGCCGGTGCAGGAGCACATCGCATCGGCGGCGATGGTGAGCACGCGACACACGCCATTCGTACCGTGATGACGCTTCCCGCCGAAGGCTCACGGGTCACCACTCCCGCTGTTTGTCAGCGTGGCATTCGCGCTGCCGCTACGGACGATTCAGCACCAGGTACACTCGACAATTCGCCGGCAGGCAGGCGGCGTACGGAGGGAACGTCGGAGTGTTTGGGCTCACGGCCGCCGTTGCGGTGGCCCTCAACCGTGGCGCAGACACCCCGAGCGCTGCCATGAACAACCCCGACGATTGACGGCTGACGGTGACTTCTACGGCGTTGTAGGCGCCGCCGCCACAACCAACGGCAGGACTGTAGTCCGGTAGGAATGCCGGACCCGCATCCGCGTAGGTGCCGCATAGCACCGACTCTACGGATACCGCGCTGTGCATCGCCGGATTCTTGGCGACCCAGGCCGCGGCGACGCTCCGGGGATCGCCGGCCGGGATGGACGAGGCTGCCCTGAGCAGCTCCACCGCGCCTGCCAGCGCCGCGGCATCGGCCGAGGTCTGCAAATCAGCCTTCAGGCTATCCAGTCGACCAAAGTCCACTGCCAAGGCCAGCATGCCAACCATGCTGACGAGCAGCATGCCCACGAGCACCAAAATCGCGCCGCGTCGATTCCCCGCACACGGGAGCAGTTGGCCATCTGGAGCGACTTGGGCTCCCGACGCCGATCGGCGTCGAGGGGTGCGGCTGATGGCCACCATCAGATCTTCCCGAGTTCCTTGATCATCGTGAAGATCGCCGGTCCAAGCACCACGATGAACAAGGCCGGCAGAATGAAGAACATCAAAGGAAAGATCATTTTCACAGGCGCCTGCTTGGCACGCTTCTCCGCCGCCTGTCGACGTTGGCGGCGCAGCGTTTCGGCAGACACACGAAGCACGGTCGCGATGCTCGTTCCGAGCTTCTCACTCTGCACCATACTGGACGTGATCGCACGAAGCTCCGTGACGCCCGTACGCTCCCATAGGGCGCGCAGCGCTTGCTCACGCGGGACGCCGGCGTTGGTTTGACGACTGACCACCGCCATTTCATCGCTCAACGCCGGGTGCAAGTGCCGCAACTCGCGCGCGACGCGAAGGATGGCGGCGTCGAGCGAGATGCCGGCCTCGACGCAGACCACCAACAGATCCAGCGCATCGGGCACGGACCGCGTGATGGTGGCTTGACGCAGACGGATCATGCGATCGAGCACTGCCGCCGGGACGATCAGGCCCATGAACACGCCAAGCCCGACGAGCAGAACGTACCACACCGGCGACGACTGCGGCGCGAGCAAAAGGGCAGCAATGGGAAACACCAGCAAGGACAGCATGCGGAACAAGAAGTACACCAACGCTGCACTGCTCGAGTTCACCCCCGCCCGCTGCAACTTGGGCCGCCCGGCATTGTTTTGGGCCGACGTGGGGACAATGCGTGACAACCACTCCAGCCATTTGTTCGGCGCTGTGTCGGGGATGAGCGGCGACACGACAAGTGCCAGGTCTTCCGTGCCCGTCGCGCGGCGCAGCACCTCACGTTGCCGCACCACGGCGGCCAAGGCAAATCCCGCCACAATGATCGCCGCCACGCCGACGAGCATCGCGGCAATCACCATCGGGGACCACGGCACAATTGGCGACATGGAACTCACAGCTCGACGTCGGCGATACGCATCATGATCAGGTACCCGATGACGACAGAGCCGCCCGCCGCCCCCAGCAACCACGGACCCAGGGGACTGACGAGCATCGGTTGCACAAAATTGGGACTCATGAGCATGATGACGGCGAGCACCACGACCGGCAGCACCGACAGGATCCGTCCGGAGAGTTTCGATTCCGCGGTGAGCGAGTTCACCTCTCCCTTGAGTGCGGCACGCTCTCGCATGAGGACACTGATGCGTCCCAGCACTTCACCAAGGGTGCCGCCAGACTCCCGTTGAATCAGCACCGCAATGACGAACATGCGGAAGTCGAGGTCGTTGACCCGATGTTGCATCGCCAGCAACGCCGTCCGCACCTCGACACCGAGACGTTGTTCTTCATAAAACCGGACGAATTCCAGTCCGAGGGGCGCGGGCATCTCGTCACCCACAAACTTCATCGCGGATTGAAGCGAATAACCGGCTTTCATCGAGCTCACCAACATGTCGATGGCATCCGGCAACTGCCCATTGAACTTCTCTCGATGTGACCGTTCGCGTGCCGAGAGCCAGACGAGTGCGGCGGTGCCACCGACCACGGCGCCGAGCAGCGGCACGAGGAGCCCAGGCCAAACCAAGGTGCCCACGATAAACCCGACACCGGCGGACAACGCCAGGCGCAACACGAAGCTGCCGGGAGACATGCGTGATCCAGCGCGCGACAACCGCAGGGACAGCGTGGCGGTCCACTTCTGCCTGACGAGAAACCGGTCGAGTGCAGGCAAGTCACTGACCGTGTCCTTCCGCAGTAGACTCTGAGAATCGGCCAGCGCCTGTTCCATTTCGCGCAGGCGCTCGCGGACCGCATCGGTCGCCTGCAGCGATCGTCGATTGAGAAAGATGTAGCCACCGTACAGGATCCCGGTGGTCGACGCAAAGACGGCGACAAGCACCATCAGTTGGATCATGAGGCGCTCAGACCGAACATGCCAACGGGAAGATCAACGCCAGCAAGCTTGAGTTGCTCGGCAAACATGGGTCGTACGCCAGTGGCCACAAACTGACCGATCACCCGCCCTTCCGGTGACATGCCGGTACGCCGGAACACAAAGATGTCCTGCATGGTGACGATATCGCCCTCCATGCCGGTGACCTCGGTGATGCCGATGACGCGACGCGTGCCGTCGGAGAGACGCTGCACCTGCACGACAAGGTCAAGCGCCGACGCGACTTGCTCGCGCATGGCACGGATCGGCAACTGCGTGCCCGCCATGAGAATCATGGTCTCGAGACGCGCGATGGCGTCGCGAGCCGAATTCGCGTGGATGGTGCCGAGCGAACCCTCGTGTCCGGTATTCATGGCCTGGAGCATATCGAGTGCCTCACCAGAGCGCACTTCGCCGACAATGATCCGATCGGGTCGCATACGCAGGGCGTTCTTCACGAGGTCACGTGCAAGCACCTCACCGCGACCCTCGGCATTCGGCGGACGGGTCTCCAAACGCACCACATGGGCCTGCTGCAATCGGAGCTCGGCAGCGTCCTCAATGGTGATGAGTCGTTCGCCCGACGGAATGAATGAACTCATGGCGTTCA
Source organism: Gemmatimonadota bacterium (assembly GCA_947462095.1). GTDB lineage: Bacteria > Gemmatimonadota > Gemmatimonadetes > Gemmatimonadales > Gemmatimonadaceae > Gemmatimonas. The sequence goes on along the minus strand of CANHNQ010000013.1, from coordinate 20,237 downwards.
GCAGCGTGGTCTTGCCGGACCCGGTGCCACCGGAAATCAGCACGCTCAGGCGCGCCCGGACACAGCCGGCCAATAACTGCACCATCTCCGGAGAGAGCGCCCCGAGTTCTAGCAGCTGTCGTACGCCGAGTCCCGCGCCGAACCGTCGAATGGACAAGACCGGTCCGTCGAGCGACAACGGGGGAATGATGGCATTGACTCGAGACCCGTCAGGTAATCGCGCGTCCACCATGGGTGACGACTCGTCCACACGCCGACCCACGCGGCTGACGATCCGATCGATCACCGCCAGCAGGTGCGCGTCATTGCGGAACTCGGTCGACACGCGCTCGAGCTTTCCCTGACGCTCCACGAAAATACTGTGCGCGTTGTTGACCAGAATATCCGTCACCAATGGGTCGCGAAAATACGGCTCAATCGGCCCGAGCCCCACCACCTCCCACAACACATGTTCGACGATTTCGTCACGCTCCGCTTGGGAGAGCGGCGTCGACTCCGTCCGCAGAAACTCCGTGACGGCGAGCCGGATCTGCAACGAGACTTCCGCCTCGTCTTTCATCTGCTCCAGTGCTTCGAGATCAAGCCGCGAAATGAGCTTGTGATGGATCTCGATTTTCAGACGGTCAACCGCACTCAGGTCGTGACTGGACTTGGTGCGGGCGATGAACGTGGCGGTGGCCTCCGCCTTGGGCACGACGTCGAGCGGGTCGAGGCCGTTGGCCACGGCCGACACCGCCACCGGAGTGTCGGATGACGTGGTGACTCGACGGGTGAAGCGATCAATAAGGGACACGGATCAGGTTCGCTTGCGCACGAAGAGTTCACGAAGACGCGATCGCGGGCCTGGTCCCGTCGCAGAGGATGACGCGGACGCCGACCCGAACGGCAGGGTACCCCCGGCGATTCGTTGCGCCAGCTGCCGGTAGGCTAAGCCGATCGGAGAGGTCGGATCCTTGTGCTCAACCGGAACGCCCGATGTACTCGCTTCAGAAACGGTCTTGTAGTCGTTCGGCAGGCAAAAGAAGATGTCTTCCTTGAACACTTCGGCTGCCTCCTCCATGGACACGACATCACGTGACCGATAGCGATTCACGACGATGGCCACCTTCCCCTTGGGATAACCAAGACGCCGAAACACCCCGAGCGAACGCTGCGCCGAACGCATCGCCGGCACCTGAAGCTCCGTCAGCAATAGAATGCGGTCGGACGCGTCGAGCGCTGCCAGCGTGCGATCGTTCAACCGATGCTCACAATCAAGCAGCGTGTAGTCATACGTCGATTGCAGCTGCGCAATCGTGGCGTTGACCGCCCGCTGATCGATGAGCGCGTCGTCCTCCAAGTCGTCGGGCCCCGCCAGTAGCCACATGCGATCCGTCGTCGGCGTCATGACCGACTTCAGCAACTCACCATCCAACCGTTCGAGCTTTCTGGCGATGTCGCGAATGGTGTACTTCGGACGGACGTCCAGCAGAATGCTCGCGTCACCACCGGGAACTTCCATGTCCGCGATGGCCACACGAGCCGAAGGCTGCAGGGTCGTCAATGCGCAGCCCAGATTGACGGCGACTGTGCTGACCCCTACGCCACCTTTCGCACTGTAGACCGCATAGACATCCCCACGGGCATCGCCGCTCTGCAGCCGACGTTGCAGCCGTTCCAGGGCGCTCGCGCATTCTGTCTCGCTGATCGGCCGCACCAGAAACTCCTGCATGCCCGAACGCATGGCACGGAGCATGAGCCGTGGATCCGCGGCCGGGCCGGTGGCGATGACCCGCACATCATGGTCACGCCAGACCGTCCGGTCGATGGCCGCCAGACTGGCGTCCTCCACTTCGTCGAGCGCGAGGACGAGCAATTCGATGGGCGTCCGGCCATATCGGTCGACGGCGTCCGTGAGTGAGGCCGCATACAACACGTCGGTGTAGCCGAACCGCGCGAGCGACTGCTGAAGCACGAGATCGCGGGTATCTGGCGCGCCGACGAGCAGGGCGTGGCGGCTCATGTAGGCCTCAAGGATGCGAGACGCGCACTGGTGTTCACGGCTTTGCTGGTGGTGGTGGCAGGCGCCGCTTCAGGGCGTCCATGGCCGGGCGCGTCGAATCCGGCAGGAAGCGCAGCGTATCCCGTTCGCGTGGACGCAGCGGATCGATGATGACTGGCGTCACAACGACCACAAGTTCGGATTCATTCCGTTGAAAGGATGAACTCGAAAAGAGACTGCCCAGAATGGGAATGTCCTTCAGGAACGGAATGCCGTTGCGGACGCTCTCCTGCTGGTCCGAGAACAAGCCCGACACCAGCAGGCTCTGGTCCCTGCGGACGTCGATGGTACTGCTGACGCGGCGTGTCCGGAACGCCGGAATACGGAACCCCGACAGTACGACACCGTTGGAAAAGTCCAGACTGGACACTTCCGGCGTGAAGGTCAGCTTGATGAGGCTATCGCTGATAATCTCGGCGTTGAACTTCAGACGAATGCCGAACTCACGATACTGGACGCTGATCCCGTTGTTTTGGCCAGCGCCAACGCCGCCTTGCACAACCGGAACCGGGACCTCCCCACCAGCCAGGAATGAGGCGTCCTCCCGGTTGCCGGCGATGATGTTCGGCTCGGCCAAGAGCCGCGCGTTCCCTCGCTGCTCTTCCGCTTCGAGAAACGCCAGCACGTTATCCGTACCGAAATTCGACAACACCGAGAGGAATCGCGCAGAACTCACCGCGTCGTTCTCTCCGGCCGTGGTGCCGGACTTGAGTGCGCCGGAACCGACTCGCGTCTGCTGGTCGCTCCAGGAACCCGACAGTCCGACGTTCCGCAGCGCATCGCGGCGTACTTCGGCAAACTTGACACCGATCGCGATCTGTTTGCGGTCGGACGGCGAGTGGACGGTGATCCGATAGTGCGATCGCGTTCCATCACTGTGCCAGAGAATGGCATCGGTCTCGCCGAGCGAGAAGGCGCTCACCAGCACTTCCCGCTGGGAAATCACGACGACATCAGCGACCGCCGGCAACGCGATGGAGACGCGCGTTACGTTCGCCGTGGTGCTCACGGGATACGCGCGTCCGACCGAGAGCGATAACGGTATGATGGTCGTTTCGAGTTGCTGCGCCGACACCGGCACCGCGTTGACCATCGGGGCCAATGCCGCGATGGCAAGAGCACACCCCAGCTGAATCCAGAATCGCCGTGGCAAATGAACCTCCTTAACGGGACGACCCGATTGCAGAGCGAAGAAAGGTCGCCCCAATCATGGCCGAATGGTGTCGCGTTTGACTGAGTCTTTCTTGAGCTTCTCTTCGGACTTCGTCGCGCCACGAATGACTTGAATCGTGAGCGATTCCGGCCGGGCTACTCGTGGCGGCGGCTCCGGGGGCAGGGGCGTCGGCACCACTGGTTCAGGCCGCGGTACGGTAGCCTGCACGCGACGGGGCGGCGCTTTGGCCGCGGTGGCCGTTGGCAACTTCCGAAGCAGCGCATCAACGCTGTCCGCCATGTTCCCCAGCGCGTTCTTGCTCACGGGCTTTCCCGGTTCCGCGGAACCGCGCAACACCAGCTGAATACTTCCGCGAGATTGCGCCGCGGCGAGCCGTTCGGCCTCGGCCGGCGTCACTTCCACGGTCGCGACCGAGCTCGGCTGCACTCGGCCGTCGGTGCCGCGCGTGACTTCGGACCCCATGGCGAGCACGCGCATGTCTTCCATCAACAGGATCGAGGTACCCACCGCGTTTTCGTCGTCCGCCGCCAGCGTGAGCAGTATGTCGACGCGGCTGTTGGGTTGCACCATACCGCTGATGCCGGAGACATCAGTGATACGGACACCCATGGCGCGTTTGCCAGGCGCGATGCGGGACTCCAAGCCGGGGACCACACCCTCCGGCGCGAGACGACCGGACACAATGGCTTCACCCGCGTAGATCGCCACGCGGGTGACTCGGCCGCCCACATTCACGGGCGAGTCGAAGGCCTTCTCTGGCACCACGGGAGCTGGCCATTGCTCGACGCGGAGATCGGACTCCTTGAGCGCAGTACCCTCAGCCACATCCTTCGCCGCCACGACCACCGGCTTCGTGGCAATACGATTCTCGGCCGTACTGGCATCGATGAACCGATACACCACGAATGTGGCCAGCGCCGCCATACCCAACGATGCGAGCAAGACCACTGAATACTTCTTTGATGTCATCGGATCTAGCGCCTCAAATTGCTGCGACGAGCAGGATACGAAATGCTAGGTCACCGTCACTACGGTGACCGCTCCCAGCGAAAGACTGCGGTGTCGGAGACCAGCATCGCGTCGATGCCATTGAAACCGATCAGATCAGCAAACAGCGGATAATTCGTAACGCTTACCGTGACCTCATTTGTCACTCCCCCCACCACGATAACGGCCGCCGAGACGGCAGCCGCCTCGCTCGCGGAGAATCCAAATCCGGCCGCGTAGTGCCGCACGCGTTCCCGCGCGCGAAACTGCGCGGTGCCGCCGGTCAGGCCTGCGGCATCGAAGGTCGCCGCGACCCGGGCGCCCTCACGCAGTGCCCCCTTCAGTACACCGAGTCGTTGATACGCTCGCGACAAGACGAGCCCGGCCCACACCAGCAGAAAGAAAATCGGAACGACAAGTGCGAACTCCACGATGGCGGCGCCGCGCTCGTTGCGCTTCAGTAATCGAAACCGCCTTCGCAGTCCACGCATGTGCCTCCCTACGTCAGAATGTACGGAAGCCACGCAACCATCAGCGCCCCACCGGCCAAGGCGACTCCGTACGGAAGATGCCGCTTCCCAATATTGACGTCATCGTTCGTTGGAACAAGGACGCTTAACGATCGAGAAGAGAGCGCCAGCGCGGTCTTTTCGACGCTGTCCCGAAATACGCCCTGCCGCAGGAGCGTCACGACGGCCAGCACGCCGCCCAGTAGCGCTGCCATGAGGGCGGCACGCCAAATGGGACCCGGGCCGAGCCACGCGCCAGCCGCCGCAAAGAACTTGACATCGCCCGCTCCCAAGAGACCGAGGAGCCAGAATCCAATCCAAATGGCGAAGCCGAGGGCGCATCCAGCACTGCTCGTCAAAATGGCGGTCGAGATCTGGCTCGATGAAACACGGAACAGGAAGCCGGATGCCAGAATCAGCAGGACGAGACCATTGGGGATTCGCCGAGCGCGGATGTCGGTCACGCACGCGGTGAGTAACAGCACGGTAAACAGCATGCCCCACCACATGCCGAAGTCAGTTGAGACGAACACGGTACCCTCGGCTGATCGTGCGATAATCATGATTCCGGTCGCCCGCTCGAAGTCCGACACCCCGTGCCACGTCTCAGCTCAAGGCAGCCGTGCTCGAACGCGACGGGCGGTGTGTTGAGATGAGCACACCGCCCGTCCACGCTCAGGCCACTGGTACGGGGCTGCGAGGTCAGACCGTCGTGATCTGACCGGTCTTCGCGACGAACCAGCTGCTCAGATTCGTGCCAAACGCCCGCACGGCGACGATCAAGACTACGGCGATCAAGGCGACGAGGAGCGCGTACTCGGTCACAGCGATGGCGTCGTCGTTCTTCAGGAACTTGATGATGCGATTCATGGTTCGAAGGCTCGAGGAAGATAGTTGATTCACAGGGCTCGCCCACGGGAGCGGACCGTTATGTATGAAGCAGGACCATCACACGCAAGAATCGTCACACGGTGATTTTTGCATCATACTTCGTGAAACCAAGCAAAATGCGACGGTGCTTTCGCGGGCCGGTTTCTCGTATTGGGTGAACTAAAAATCATGTAAACATGATATGCGAGAAGGCTTTACACGATGTGTTGATGGCATCTCAACACGCAGAAAAATAAGCAAGGGCAGAACGATTCGTTTCTGGACAGATGACAATAGGTGTTGAGGTGGCGCAATGGTTGCTGCTGCGTGCCCGCCACATTTCGCGGACGACGCAGGGATCGGGCTCGAATCAGGCAACTCTGCCGACGCAATCGTTATTGACAGTGGTGACTCTTCGCGACTTTGTTCCGTGACGAGAGCGGCTGTTCCTGCTGGATCGCGTACACCACCACGATTCCGCCCCTTCACGATCAGCATCGGCACGAGCGGGAGGCCCACGGTGGACGGAGCAGTCCTTCCGACGCAGCGCAGCGCTGCGACAACGGTGTCGGCGCCACCGTCCGCACCACCGCCGCCGATGCGCGAGCGGGTCCTGGTGGCACTCGCCATCGCCACGGCGGCGGGATTGCTGTCACTCTATATGATACAGCGGCCCGCCTTTTGGCCCGATTTCGTGTACCCTTGGCACGCGGCGCGCCTGTGGAGCGCGGGGATCGATCCGTATCATGCGATCGCGGAGATCCGGAAAGAACCGTTCACGGTGCCCTTGTATTACCCGTTCCCGACGGTCCTCGCCGCGTGGCCGGTTTCAGGGCTACCGCTTCACCAGGCGGGCGCCGTCTTCATGGCATCGAGCTGCGGCCTGCTCGCGTTTCTCCTGACGCGCGGAGGATGGTGGCGCCTCTGGATGCTGGCGAATCCCGGGCTCGTGCTCGCGCTGGGTGTCGGGCAGTTTTCGCCACTGCTGGCCGCTGCTGCCGTCGTCCCTGCATTCGGCTGGTTCGGTATGCTCAAGCCCAATATTGGCCTTGCCCTGCTGGCCTCGCGATTCTCCTGGCGCACCACGCTGATCATGGGAAGTATTGGCATCGCCAGTGTGCTCATCCTTCCAACGTGGCCGCTGGCATGGCTTCACGGCCTCCAGACGCTCGAGGGGCATGCGCCGCCCGTGTGGGGCAGCGCCGCGGTCGGGCTCGTCGCGCTCACGCGCTGGAGGCGTTCCGACGCCCGGTTACTGGTGGCGATGCTGTGTGTGCCGCAATTGTTGTTCTTCATGGACCAGTTGCCTCTCCAGTCCGTCGCCCGCACGCGACAGGAACAGGCGATGCTGGCTCTGATGGCGTCCCTTGGCTTTCTTGCGTTCGTGGTGTGGGCGTGGCAGCACCCGCTTCAGCCATATGTCCCCATGGCTCAGAACTTCGTGTTGGTCTCCTGCTACGTTCCCGCCCTGGTGCTGATCATGCGGCGACCCGGCTCTGATGGCGAGCCACCGGTGAGATCTGACCTTCAGCGAGACGAATCCGTGTAAGAACTGTTACGCGGACGTTTATGAACGTGCGGCATCGCATGGACCACGAGCCGCTTGCGAGTGGGATGCTCTGCGCGGCATCGCATTCCACTTATGCCATCTCGGATATGCAATTCTCCATCGTGATCCCCACGTTCCAACGGCAAGACGATCTCCGCGCCTGTCTGCGCGGCATCGCGCAGTTGGATTTCCCGCGTGAGGAGTTTGAGGTCATTGTCGTGGATGACGGCAGTCCCGAGGCCCCGACTGACGTGGTGAACGCCTACGAAAGTGACCTCCCGGTCCGGCTCATTGTGGTCCCCCAGAACAGCGGTCCGGCACACGCCCGAAACGTTGGCGCCCGGCATGCCAACGGGGAGTATGTCGTCCTGCTCGACGATGACTGCGTTCCCGAATGCGAGTGGCTCACATCGCTCGCCACGCGACGCCGGGAATTCCCTGAGGCCGTGATCGGCGGCGTTCTCGCGAATGGCGCGCCTCACAGCCTCTGCGCCGAGGCCAGCCAGCAGCTGGGCGAGTTTCTGTATCGGTATTACAACGCCGACGTAGACAACGCTGGCTGGTTCATGTCGGCAAACCTCGCGTGCCCGAGGACCGCCTTCCTTGCCATCGGCGGGTTCGACGAGAGTTTCCCTCTGGCCGCCGCCGAAGACCGGGACTTCTGCGACCGCTGGCGAGAGGCCGGCAGGCGACTGGTCATGGCGCCGCACGCCATTGTTCGCCACATGCGCTCGATGACATTTCGACAATTCTGGAAACAACACCGAACCTATGGGCGGGGCGCCCGACATCTGCACCTGGCCCGCGGCAAGCGCCAAGTGGCCGTCCCGCGCCGCGAACCACTGGTGGCGTTCTACTTCCGACTGCTTTGCGCACCACTCGCCCACTCACGCGGCATGCGAACCCCGGTTCTCATGCTTCTAATGCTGGTGTCGCAACTGGCCTATGTCAGCGGCTTCTACGCCGAGGACGGGACTCTGCCGAAGGCGCTAACACCGCAGGCGCGTGGTCTGAACGCTTGATCCCGCGAGGGCTTGATGCGCCGCACGCGGTGTGTGTGCCGGACGAGACGTCAGGCTGGTGAGGTCGCCGTAGTATGGAAATGCTGACGCCCGGTCGACGTGGACAGTCGACCGGGCGTTGTTGTACGCGTGGGGGCAGCATGCCACGCGACGATTCGGTCACAGTCAGTCACAGCTGTGCACGCATGCTTGGCGACCGCATCACGACGGGTGATGATGCGGGAACCCAAGCGATGGAGATCGATGCGCCGAGTGCGTGCGATGACATCCATGCTGGCCACCTTCGGCTGGCTGTGTGCGGCCCATGCGATGACGGGGCTCCTCGCGCTGCTCCTCCTCGTTTCTCTGCTCTATGCGACAGCGCCGCTGTACGCGTTTGCGGAGTCGCGTCCGTTTGCCGGACCACGCTGGTACAACCCCTACGGTGAACTCACGGCACCGGGCCGCTGGCAGAAGGCGAGCTTTCATGCGCACTCCGTGGCGTGGGGCGGAGCCACCAACGGCACGCAGTCCGCGGAGCAGGTGGCGAGCGCGTACCAGACGATGCAGTACGACATCGTGGGGCTGTCCAACTACCACTCGATGTCGGCGGCGGAGCGCACCGGCACCTTCCCGGTGTACGAGCAGGGCTGGAACGTGCAGAAGGCGCATCGCCTGGCCATCGGCGGCGATGCGATCGTCTGGCGCGACTATCCGCTCGGACAGACCGTGCACCAGAAGCAGGACATCATCAACCGGCTCGCGCTCACGGGCGCCGTTGTGGTGCTCGCCCATCCGGCGCTCCGCGGCGGACACTCCACCGCCGATCTGCGCCAACTCTCGGGCTATGATGCACTGGAAGTGCTCAATCATTTCGTGCCGCCCGCCACGATGCAGTGGGATGCCGCGCTCTCGTCCGGGCGGGCGGTGTGGGCGATGGCGAACGACGACTCGCACGACGTCCGCCGCGCCGGTGACACGGGGGTCAGTTGGACGCTGCTCCACGCGCCGTCGAGCCGACCCGACGACGTCCGCGCGGCGATTCGCGCCGGTCGCTTGATCGGGGTGCGCGGCGCTGGTGGACAGGCGCAGCTCGCGTTTGTGTCGCAGCGCATGATCGGCGACACGCTCGAAGTGCGCGTGCGCGGGCCGGTGGGTCGCGTGGTGTTCACCGCGCAGGATGGCATCCCGCGCACCGCGGTGATCACCGTTGCGAACGGCGTCATCACAGCGCGCGCCGTCGCGCGACAGACCGATGGCTACGTGCGCGCGACGGTGAGCGGCACGGGGGCGGCCGATCGGGAACTGTTGCTCCTCAACCCCGTGATCCGCTGGGACGGCCAGCTCCTGGGTGCTGGACCAGCCACCGTGAATGCCCCGCGCACGGCGGCATGGCGATGGTTCGCGTGCTGTCTGTACGCGGCGGCGTTCACCTCGATGCAGGCCCGACGGCGGCGTCGGGTGCCGAGCGCGCGACCGGTGCAAGTTTGAGCGAGGCCACCCAGGTGGTGTATCGCCGTTACGGCGCGGCGCTGGTCACCCACGCCGTGTACCACAGATCGCGCAGCATCTCGGCGCCAGCCGCCAGGCGAGCGGCCGCAAACGCCTTCTGATCCGGCGTGGCCGTTTCAGGCTGAAAGGCCACCGCCTTGTCGAGTGAATACAGGCGATCGAGTTCCCCGAACGACGTGTTGAGATAGGCGATCACCGCCACGCGCACATCGGGGAACACTTGCGGCGTATGCGTCATGTTGACGGTCACATCGCCCGCCTTCATATGCGCTTGCACGAACGCCGACTCGAAACGCCCGTGGAAGCGATTGTCGGTGGCGTAGCCCTTCGGGTTGTCTCCCACCCACCCATTGTGATGTTTGGTGGTGTGATGCGGGTTCGAGCCGTCAGCGACGTAGTGGCCGAGGATGCCGGCATCGTCGATGATGCGCTGCTCGATCCACGCGCGAACGGTGGAATCGGGCGCGCTGCGCCAGAGCCGAAAGTCGACGCGCAAGCGCTGCACCTGCTCAATGATGGCGAACGGCAACAGCCCCATTGTATTGGGAGCCACGCCGGTGGGACGCAAGGAATCGGCGAAGGCCCAGCGATTGGGGGCTGCCAGTGCCCGGCGCAGCACGGCGGTCTCGACGAGATCCATGTCGATGTAATGATCCGGCGACGTGCCCCCGTCGAGCGCGGGATCGAGCCGCCGTTCCACGTTGGCCTTCCACCGGTCCGGCTCGGGATTCAGGTAGGCCAATTGCTGCGCGGCGTTGCGAAGAAACGCGGGGACATCGCTGGGCAACTGCTGCGCGGCGGTCAGTCCGATCAGCCGATGGCCAACGTCGCCCCACGCGGCGAGCGGGAGGGGCAGCACGGCCAGAAGCGCCACGGCGGCGGCGGCCCGGATGAATCGCGATCGAGCGATGAACACGCGAACGACTCCAGTGAAAATGATAAGGTCGCGCGACACGCCGTGGCGGAGCGGCAGCCACTGGTGCGGCTGCCGCTCCGTGTCCCGCTATCGCAGGGGCGTGCTGAGCCGGACGAAGTGCAGCACCACGCGCTCGCGGAGCTGGGTCGCCGGAAGAATCTTCGACACAAAGTTACTCGCCCCTCCGTCTACGACGCCAAAGTCGTCGTCGTTGGAGACCACCAGCAGATCCTTCCCGATCAGCGTCACGCCTTCCAGCTTGTCGTGCGGATAGCCGCCGGGCAGCGTGAGCAGGTCATACACCAGCGACTTCGACACCGGCGTGATGGCGTTCGACGCGCGCTCGGCTGGCGTCAACGCTTCGAGCACCTTACCGCCGAAGAGTTTACCGGTGCTCGCATTCGCCGGGTCGCCCACATCGGTGGCATTGGCCAAATCAATGCGATACACCCGCTTCGAGGTCGCCGGCGGAGAGCCACCCTGAAACAGGCCGTCGCGCTCGAGCACAAGAAACGACGTCGCCGAAATCGCCGTGATCTCACTGATGATATTGCCGACCGCATCGGCCTCATACACGAACGTCTTGGTGGCGCCGGTTTCCCCTGTCGCGCCGACGCCTGCCGGATTGGGGCGACCACTGATGTTGACGCCGGCCGCGTTCTTCAGTTCGATCGTCGAGATGCGGCGCGACTCCGATCGGTCCACTCGGCGTTCGGCGAAGTAGTGACCATATGATCACGTGCTCGGGCGTCGCTCGCATCGGCCGGACGCGGCCGCGCGGCAAAGGCAACCGCAACAGCCAGAACACGGAGATCAGCGATCAGTAACACGCCGCCGTGGTGACGTGCAGTGCATCGAGGTGCCGGGCGGCAATCACAGCAACGTGGTGGAGCCGAACGTCGTGGCGATGTTCGACGTCTTCGATCGCGTTCCCAAGCGGTAGGTCTAGGCCGTCGCGGTACTTCGCTGCGCCTGCAGTTGCTGAAATAGCGTAAGTCGATCCACCACCTGCCAGTGTCCACTGAGTCGACCATCGGTGAACCGGTACTCCGTGATCCCGGACATGGTGAGCGCCTTGCCAGTGGCCGGAAATCCGGGAAGGTCGCCGTGGTGGGTGCCGTGCCAATCCCACGTGACGACGACAGACCCCTGAGCTTCGAACAGGCCGCGGATCTCGAACGTCTGATCGGGGAACGGCGCACGCGAGCGCTGTAGTCGCTGCTGAAAGCCGGCCACGTCGAGCGTCTGCCCGGCCCATGCATCGCCGGGGTCGTGATGAATGGTGTACGCCGGCGCGAGATACGTGGCACAGGCGTCCGCGTCGCCGGCGTTCCACACGTCGCGGAAGAAGTTGACCAGGAACTGTTCGCGTTCGGTAACAACCGGGCAGTGCACAGTGGCCGACGTCACGGGGCGCGCTCCATCAGGCTGCTCGCGGGAAAGGCCAACTGTGCCGAGTACGCCGCGATGTCGCGCGGCCACTCCGCGACGAGCTCGTGAAACCGCGCGTCGTCGCCGCGATACAGCGCACGGATCACTTCTTCGAACTGACTCAGGTCGCCCGCCATCGCGTGCATGAAGCGGTATGCCACATCACGTGCCGCCTTGGTACGATCTTCGTCGCTATTCGTACGACGCGCGGCGTCGACGAGTTTGCGGAGCGCGACGGATGCACCTCCCGGCTGCGTCGCCAGCCACTCCCAATGTCTCGGCAACAACGTGATCTCGCGTGCAACCACCCCGAGCTTGGGACGCCCCCGGGGGCGCGGCACCGGGTCGACGCTGTCACCGCTCGTCGCACCGTTCGGCTCATCGTTCGTGTGAACGCGCGCGGCCTGGCTCATGCGGAGCATGACATCCACGTGCGCCAACATCGCGCGTTCGTCGCCCCGCATCTCGAAATCAATGACGCGTCCGGTCGCATCGTCGAACACCAGCACGGCGCCGTGATGCGACTCGGCGTCTTTGACCGCACGCCAAACCACACGAGCCACGTCGCGCAGTGCGCCGGTGGCGAGCAATTCGTGTCCGCGGAAGGCGGTGACCGTCGCCAGACTCACGAGCGCCCCGATGTCTTGGACGTGTTGTAACTGCCCTCGCCATTCGGTTGCAACCGCTCACGCCACATCGACTCTAACAGCACCAGGTCGCTGGTCGGATCGAAGTCGGGCGTGTCCTCCGGCCAGGCGAGGGTGTCGAGCACCTCGAACGTGAAGGCCTGCGGGCCGAGGGTGTTCCAATCCTGCTGCAGCCAGCGATTGGGGTGCCCGCCGCAGCGCAGCGAGGTCCGTTCGCGGTTGAGAATGGCCGGGAGGTCGGTGGACCGCCCGATCAGCGCGTCACCGCTTTGGAGGTTGCGCACGCAGTACACGCCCATCGGGCGGCGCGACTCCTTGTAGGCGCGGGCGAGCGCTTTGCGGTCCATGGGCCGTCCGGAGAGGGTGAAGATGTATTTTTATCCGGATAAAACTAAATTGTCAATATACCCGGATAAATACTTGGCTCGAGACTGCGTCACGCAATCCATTCGGCCTGCTGTTACTTCTCTCCTTTAAAACCAGCAAGTTATTATCTATACTGTCCTTTCTGGAAAGAAAGCATTGCTTATGTCTGTCTCTGGTCTGGGCGCCATGTCAGAAAGCACGAACGATTCACCCATGGCGCTCTCGAGAGATCGCCTCCGCGACAAACTCACGGAATCCATGGCGGCGGCCGTCCCGCCGCGGATCGCGCGCGACGTTCGCGTTCCTACGATCCCTGGCAAGGCCCTCGCGGTCGTAGGCGTACGCCGTGGTGGAAAGACGTCACTCCTCCACCGACGCATGGCCGACCACATCGGAGCGGGTCGATCACGCGAGTCACAGCTGCTCCTGGAACTCGAGGATGAGCGGCTCGACGGAATGACGGCGGCCGATCTGGGTTGGATCGTCGAAGAACATGCGCGGCGCTATCCGCATGTCCGACGCGGTGGCGCCGATGGCGGCACGCTCTGGCTCTATCTCGACGAGGTGCAGGTCGTTCCGAAATGGGAAACGCTCGTCCATCGCCTCCTTGCTGCGGGAAACATAGAAATCGCGGTTTCCGGTTCCTCGGCGAAACTCCTGAGCCGAGAGGTCGCCACGTCGCTGCGCGGTCGCGCCATGGACGTCCTCGTCCATCCGTTCTCCTTTCGGGAGGCGCTGCGCTACGCAGGCGCGGAAACGGATCACCCGTGGGAGCAGCTAACGGGCCCGCAGCGCGCGACGATGGACGCCGCGCTGCAGCAGTATCTCACCGTCGGCGGCTTTCCCGAAGCGCAACAGACCGATGCGCAGGACCGACTTGATCTGCTCACCGGCTACGTCGACACCATGGTCCTGCGTGACGTGATCGAGCGGCACAACGTGACGAACGTCCGCGCACTTCGCTGGTTGCAACGACATCTGCTGGCGACGCCAGGTGGAAGCGTTTCCGTCAATAAGTTGTACGACGACCTCAAGTCCCAAGGCATCGGGGTCGGTAAAGACAACGTGTACGCGTACGTCGAATACTTCGAGGATGCGTTTTTGCTGCGCAGTATCACGATGCACAGCACCTCCGAACGACAGCGGATGTCCAACCCACGAAAAGTCTATCCGGTGGATACCGGTCTGATCTCGATCTATGAACGATCAGGGCGGACGCACCGGGGACGTGCACTCGAAACCGCGATCCTGCTCGAGCTGGAGCGTCGCCGCTATGCGATTGACTGGTTTCGTACGGCAGAAGGATGGGAGGTCGACTTCTACGCCACGCGACCTGACGCCGCGCCGCTGCTGATTCAGGTGTGTCTCGATACCGCTGCCGACGCGACGTGGGCGCGCGAAGTGCGCGCCCTCGAATCGGCGGCCGCGTCTCAGCCCGACGCCGATGCCATGCTCATCACGCTCGATCCGACGCCGCCGGCTCGCGAGTTGCCTGGTCGCCTGCGGTGGGCTCCGGCCGCTCAGTGGCTACTCGAACGCTGACACCCGCTCGTCGCTCCAATTCACCACCGATTCACTTCGAAATCGCCCTGATCGCCTTATGGACAGCCCCCCCTACGCCCTGACCGAACTCACCGTCGTCCTCGGCCCGCCAACCCATCTTGGCGCGTCGTTCGCCGAGTTCCAGCAGCGCGCGGCTGCGGGAGCAAACGTGACCGAACATGCGTGGGCCCTGCACGAGTACGCCGCACTCGACACACTCACGCACCGCGATGGATCGGTCAAGATACACACGATTCTCGAGACGATGCTCTCCAGCGTGCTCGGCGCCGACGTGATCGTGCTCGACGTGGACCGCCGCTGGGTGCGCGCGGAAGACGGGCACTTGTACAGCGCGCTGTCGCTCTGTTCGGAAGACATTCGCTCCCGCGCCGACGTGGGCTCGCTGTCGGGCCCCCGCTTTCTCGAGGCGCTGAATGCCGCGGCCGAGACGATTGCGCAGCTCGACGGACGCGAGTGGATCCGGTGGAGCAGCCGGGCATGGGAAGATGCGTGGTCGCAAGAACACGTGGAGCGCAGCGCAACGCTCGTGCTGCAGATCGCCGAGGCGGTGGTCGGCAGTGTCTCGGTCACGGAAGATGCCGTGACCGATCTGGAAATCGATCTGGCCGGTGAGTTGGTGCAGGCCATCGCGGCGGGCCGTGACGCCGCCAACGACGAGGGCGGTCCGCTTGCACAGGAGTTGCGCCTTCTCCGATTCGCGGATCCGTTGCGCACCGAGTGGGCCAGCGTGACCGCCGACGCGCTGTACATCGGCGCGCTTGATATCTCCCTCACGCGTCATCGCATCGCCCGCGAAAACGCCGCCGGCTTGGCCTTTCTGTACCTCGGCACGCAGCGCTCCGATCTGCTCAAGCAGAGCGGTGAAATCACCCCGCGGTTTCGCCGCGAGATCGTGGCCAAGACCTTCATGACGAGCTACGCGCTGGAGCGCCTGGCCCCGACGGTATCGCGGGAGTTGTTCGAGTTCATGCGCGGCTGACGCGCGGGATTCTGGTAACCGGTTCCGTGACGTCGTACGTTTGTCGCGAACGCTCTCCTGCTGTACGGCTGTCGATCCTCAAACGTAAATCGCCATGTTCCGAAGCACTTCGCCTTCGTTGCCAACTGTCGTGGCGCGCATGGCGCTCGCTGTGGTTGCCGCCACGCTGTCCGTCGCCCAGACCGGATGCACCTCACCCGCCGTACCGGTGGCCGTCAACGCGGCCGATCGTGACTTGCTCGATGTCACGGTGCCACAGCTCGAGCAGCTCTACGCCGACAAGCGCTACACGGTCACACAGGTCGTGCAGTGGCACCTCGATCGCATCGACCGCTACAACGGGGTATACGGCGCAATCGAAACGGTGTTGCGTGAGAGCGCGCTGGCCGACGCCGCGCGGCTGGACGCCGAGGCGGCGAAAGGCGATGGTGTCGCGCGCGGACCGTTGTGGGGCGTGCCCATCGTGATCAAGGCCAATACCAGCGTGCAGGGGCAGGTGACCACGGCCGGCTGGGAGGGTTTCGCACGCGCCGGTCATGAGCTCATCGCGCCCAAAGACGCGACCATCGTGGCGAAGTTCCGCGCCGCCGGTGCGATCATCGTCGGTCTGGCCAATATGCCGGATCTCGCCAACAGCGACACCAATCGCAGCAGCTCGTTCGGTCGCACGGGCAATGCGTACGACGTGCGCTTCTCGCCGGGTGGCTCGAGCGGCGGTGTCGTGACCGCCGTCGCGGCGAACATGGCCGTATTGGGTAACGGCACTGATACGGGCAACTCCATTCGCATGCCGGCGGCCACGAGTGCGCTGGTGGGGGTCTATCCCACGCGAGGTCTGGTGAGCATCGCCGGGATCGCACCGCTCGACTGGCTGCTCGACAATACGGGGCCGATTGCGCGCACGGTGACCGATGCCGCGATCGCTCTGGCGGTCATGACGGGGAAGGACTCGCTCGATCCCGCCACGTTGCTCGCGCCCGATTCGGTGCGCGTCACTCCGGCGGGTATCGCCACCGCCTCACTCAAAGGCAAGCGTTTCGGCGTACCGGCCTTCATCATGGCCGGCAGCGGCATCCCGTTCCACGGCATTCCCGCCGCCGTGCCGGAGCGCGCCGCCGATTCGATTCGCGCTGCCGCCAACATGACGCTGCGCGATGACACCCGCGAGATGTTCATGAAGGCGGTCGCGGCGTTGCGCGCGGCGGGCGCTGAGGTCGTGATCAGCGACAGCATTCTCCCACCGCAGTTCGCGAAGCTGGCGAGCCGCGTGTCAACGTACGCGTACATGCGCGATGGCACCGACCGTTTCCTTGGCACCTTCGGACCGCCGACGTATCACTCGGCCGCGCAGTACGAACAGGTGGTCGGATCCCCGCTGTTCGTGTCATCCATTGGCGTGGAAGATCACTTCCGCTCCATGCCCGGCGTGCGTCTGGAGCAGCGAGTGCTCGACACCGATGCCGACGCCGAGCGGAACTACCATGCGCCACGTCGCGCGATGCTGGCCGAGTATGTGGCCACGCTCGATCGGATGAAGCTCGATGGGCTGATCTATCCGGCCATTCAGATGGCACCGCCGGATGAATCGATGCCGCAGGATGGTCGCGTGAGTGAGGGACCGCACTCGGCGACGAGCTGGGTGAACATGATCGGTGTGCCCGCAGTCGTGGTCTCGGCGGGGCACTACGACAGCGGCTTGCCGTTCGGTCTTGAACTCTCGGGCCGCCCCTGGGCGGATCGCGAGCTGATGGGGTTCGCCTATGCGTGGGAGCAGGCGACACCGCCGCGGCCGAAGCCGGCGCTGGTCGAGCAGGGGTTGATCACGGTGGTGAAAGGGCGAATGGCCAAGTAGCACCGCAGGACGACGCGGGGCCGGCGACGCAGTCTGCGCCCCGGCCCCGGTCGCCCAGACCGGGGCCGCGCAGCGCGCGACACCGGTCCGGGTGCAGTGTGAACCGCTGGAATTAGAACGTCGTGCTGACCGAGAAGAAGATCTGACGCGGAGCGCCGGTCAGGAACGTCGTGTTGTCGCCGCTGGCCGTGAAGCCGCCGCTGCCCATCGTGCCGATGTACCGCTTATCGAGCAGGTTGTTCATGTTCAGCTGCAACTCCAGCGACTTGAGTGCGCCGATACGGCCCACGCGGTAGCGCGCCGAGAGATCGGACACGAAGTAGCCCGGCACCTTGCCTTCACCGTCGCCCGCCGTGTTCAGGTCGTTCGTGTACGTGAAGTAGCGCTCGCCCACGTAGCGACCGCCCAGCGTGAGATTGAGCTTGGTGCGCGTGTACGACAGTGACGCCGTGGCCATCTGCTTCGGCGCGTCCTGCACGTACTTGTCCTTGGTGCTCACGCGCGACGCCGGATTCGCCTGGTTGGCGAGGTAGTCGTCGCCAAACTTCGAGCTGTTGAACGACGCCGAGCCGAAGGCGCGCAGACCGTTGCCGAGGTCCGCGTTGACGACGCCTTCGAGGCCGAAGGTGTTCACCGAACCCACGTTGCCGAAGCCCGTGGCGCAGGTGACCGTCTGCGGGCAGAGCGCGATGCCGAGCAGGCGATTACGGTAGTCGATCGTGTAGCCGGTCACGCCGGCTTCCATCTTGCCGCGACGCGTCCGTGCGCCCACTTCGAGCGTGGTCGCCCGCTCGGCCTTGGCCGTGGTCTTGAAGAAATCAAACGTGGCAGGCGCCGCGTTGTACACACCACCGGCCGGGCTGAGCGGAAACTGATTCACATTTTCCGACCAGTTGGCAAACACTTCGTTGTTCCCGTTCACCTTGAACACCGCACCGACCTGCGGGAGCAGCGTCGCCTCGGTCTTCACGTTCAGCGACGGACGCGTGGCATCGGCGAAAATCGGTGCCACGATGCCGGCCGTCGGCGTGTTGCCGTTGTTCGTGAAATCCGCGTTCACCGACAGGAGCTTCGCGCCATACGACAGCGTGAGCTTTTCATTCAGCAGGCGGTTCGTGTTCTGGATATGGAGCTGCGTGGTGGTCACATCCGCCGTGCGGTCGTAATCGAGTCGCAGCACCTTCGTGAAGTCCACTTCCGGGCTCTGCTGATAGTTCTTCATGCGCCAGCGCGGACGACGGTTGCTGGACGCATTCATCTCGTACCAGCCACCCACTTCGAACTGGTTGGCAATGCCGCCGACCATGAACGACGATGTCGCCTTCGCCATGATGCCGGAGCGGTTGGCCTTGTACTGCGTCTGGCGGAACATGATCGGGTCCGGGCTATAGGCCGCGCCGTAGCTCGGTGCATGCCAGTCACCACCACCACGATTGAGGTGGAGATAGGGCTGCACCTCGATACGCGTCGACGCGGTCGGCTTGAATTCGCCCTTGAGATACGCAAGGTGATCGAGACGCGCGCCCTGGGCCGAGCTGTAATACGACGCATCGGTGAGCGGCGTATACGTGGGCAGCGAGGCCTCGGCGAACTGCTTGGCAGTGGCCCAGTTGGTGAGGTAATCGAAGTTCGGTCCGAAGCCGAACGTGCTCGAACCCGGCGCGGTGGCGTTGAACACGCCGAGCGACAGGTCCATGTAATCGCTTTCCTTCTTGTTCGCGTAGTTGTAGAACGCCGTGAACTTGCTCGAACCGATGAACAGGTTGGACTTCAGGTTGATCTGCTCATGCCAGTTCTGGCCGGCGCCACCAATGAATCCGTTCTGGCCGAACAACAAATCCTGTTCGCCGGGGAAGTTGGAGAGGCGCTCGCCGCCGCCCTTCCACTTGTCGGAGTCGAACCGGGACACCGACATGAACGCCGACACGCCGTTCGAGCCGCCGAACGTCTTGAGGCCCATGTCGTAGCGCAGCAGCGTGCGACGCGCGCTGTTCTGACCGCCCATCTGCTGCAGCAGGAACTGCTGCTTGCCCGCCGGTTCGGCGGTGGAATACTGCACGACGCCACCGAGGTTGTTGGCGGAGGCGGTGCCCAGCGCACCACTGCCCTGCGCCACGGCCGTCGACTCGAGGTTCGACGCGTCCACCGCGCGGCCCACGCCGAGACCGTTCCAGTTTCCGTACGACATATCGCCGAGCGGAATGCCGTCCATCGTCTGACCGATCTGCGCCGTCTGGAAGCCACGCATCGTGATGCGATTGGACCATTCGTACATGCCGAAGCCGTCCACCGACTGCATGTTGACGCCGGGAACACGCTCGACCGCCTTGAGCGCACTGGTGCCGGGGGTGGTCGACTTGAGCACTGAGCTGTCGATGCCCGAGGCTGCGCGCGCGCTGCCTCGGCCGGTGACGCCGGTTACCGTGACCGTGCCGAGTGCTTGCGCCGAGTCGCGCTTAGTGGTGGCCTGCGCGCGTAGCAGCGAGGCGGAGAGCAGCAGCGATGACGATGCCGCGGCGAGAAGCGTGAAGTACGCAGGACGAGAGTCGTGGCGCATGAGACCGTCGAAAGAGAAAGAGGTGATCGTGAGGATCACCCGCAGCTTTCACTTGCTGTGTCTCGACTTGAATCACGGATACGTACAGGCCCCGTCTCGGCCACGTCACGGCGCCGTGACGAGCGGGGCATTCGTTCGCGCGTCAGTATCGCAGAAAATACCGCTGGATCTCGAGCGGGTCGTTGGTGCGGGTCAGCGCGACCATAAGTAGAATGCGCGCCTTCGCGGGGGTGAGGTGCTGTGCCGTGACCATCGGCGGAGCTGGTGGTGGCTGCGGCGCTCG
>CANHNQ010000012.1 GCA_947462095.1 Gemmatimonadota bacterium | reverse complement strand
TTCCGTTGGCGAGATGTGTCAGGGAGTCTCCCGTCACCCGGTAGACGGTCCACTCATCCTGCGGGCGCGCCCCGAGTTTCTCGTAGAAGCCGATGGCATCCACATTCCAGTCGAGCACCGACCACTCGAGGCGTCCGCAATCGCGCGCGACGGCCTGCTGCGCGAGGTACCGCAGCAGCGCTGTACCGATCCCGTGTCCGCGAAGGGCCGGGCGGACGAAGAGATCCTCGAGATAAATCCCCGGGCGCGCCAGAAACGTCGAGAAGTTGTGAAAGAACAACGCGAAGCCGGCCGATGCGCCGTTCCACTCGGCGATCACGACCTCCGCGTAGGGTCGCGCACCGAACAGCGCCGCATCGAGTAAGGCATCGGTAGCAACACACTCGTGACGCAGCTGCTCGTAGTCGGCCAGCCCTTCAATCAGTTCCCGGATCACGGGAACGTCCGCCGGCGTAGCGGCGCGCAGTACCAGCGACATCGGTCGCGTCTCCGTCAGTCCAAAGGGGCGGGGGGTGGCGCGAGACGCGCCGAGATCCGTGCGATGCGCTTACGGTTCACCCCGAGATCGCTGCGCCCCACGCGGGAGGCAGACCGGAAGCGGTACACGTGCGCCACGGGATCGACCACAATGTCGACATCATCGACGAAGCGGAACAGGAAGCTTCGGCACTCGGCGTGCAGCTGACCGTCGCGCTCCATCGTGAGCGTCGTGCGGGATTCCGCGAGCAGCGCCGCCTTGGCGCGTGCGAGCGCCGCCGCCGGCGCCTCACGGAACGGCACCGTTGGCACCCGCTGCGAAGCACGCGTCGCCTCGGTGGACACGCAATTCGGCGTATCAGGACAGGGGGGCAACATCGGGTCATCACCGGCACGCCGAGCAGGATGCGTCGTTATCGCGATGAGGGAGGCCACGAGCGAGGCCAGAACAAGGGGACGCATCATCGCTTCACGAAGGTCCACTTTCTGGTGGAGCGCGTGAGGATCGCGTCGTACTCGCGCGTACGCACCCGGACCTCCGGCAAGACGTCGATCGCGAGATGGGCCAACATCAACTCCGTGAGCAGCGGGATGGTGGATTCATTACTCTCGAGCGTATAGGTCGAGCCGCCCACCGGGATGGAGACGACCCGCATTTTCGGCGTGCTCGACGCGTGGCCGAGTTCGCGCATGCCGTCGGCCGACATCTGAATGAGCGAGTCGCCGCCGATCACGGCGCGCTCCGGGCTGTTCGCCGATGGCACGAACCACACCTCGGTAAAATTCTTCTGCGACAGCGTGACCGGTACGAACTGCCCGAGTCCATTGCCCGGCGTGGGCGCCGCGAGCCCGCGCAGCAAGGCGCGCGCGGTGCCACTGGCCAGCGCGGTATCGACCGGGTCGCGCACCACCATCCCGCTGCGCGTTTGGGGAGTCGGCCCCGGATTACGGAGCGCGAACTGCACCCGCACCCGCATCCCCGGCGGCGCGTCGATCAGTTCACCGAAGATGCCGCGCCACTCGCCTTTCTGCTTGATGCAGGTGAGCGACCACCCCCGTTCGACACCGCCGAGCGCCCCGGCGCGCAGCGCGTTCACGGTGGCCTCGAGGCAACGCAGGTACCCGATGACATCCACCGCGCGGGACTCGCGCTCGGCGAACACCCCTTCGAAGGTCGTGGGCACCTTGGTGAAGGCCGGGAGCTTCTGCGCGGGCGGCGTTGGTACCGCGGCGGACTTCGGCCCGGTGCCGCCGGTCGCCTGTGCGGACAGCGCCACAACCGCGCCGGACGCGGCGCTCAACGTGAGCGCCGCCGCCAATCGACGGACGGCAGGGATCATGACGGCAGAGAAAAGAGTCGGCATCAGCGGGGCAATCTAGCCCCGTCGGCTGCGGTCCGTGAACAACGTGTCCGGTCACGACCGCTAGCGCCGCGAGGCGCTGCCCGTGGTGCGCTCGAGGCGCGTCTCGCGCGACGTGGCGGGAGCCATCCGGTACAGGCCGTTCCGCTCACCGAGCAATCCCACGGCCGCGTCGATCAGCGGGTCCCGCGCACCGTCGTAGTTGGCCGGATCCCAAGCCATGACCAGATGCGGTGCCACGCCGCGGCCTTCGATGGGCTGCCTGTCAGGGCCGAATTCCAGCCAGCGCGGCACGCTGAACGTCCACCCGTTGCCGAGCGGGAAGGTGGTCGGATTGCCCGACGCGCCGCCGGTCGTATCGCCCACCACCGTCACCTGCGGCAAGGTCCGCATGGCCGCGACGAAGCTCTCCGTGGCGCTGAAGCCGCCACGCCCGGAGAGCACCACGACCGGACGGGTAAACTGCCAGTCCCCGCGCGGCGTGATCGTGCGGGCCAGCGGCATCTCGATGTCCTTCACCAGCGCGTCGGTGCGGATCTCCACGTAGGACGCGGTGAAGGCGCGCGTGGTGAAGCGGCCGGCGAAGGTGAGCGCGGTCTGATCGGTGCCACCGGCGTTATTCCGCACGTCGATGATCAACCCCTGGGCATCGCGCATGCGCGCGAGGGCAAGTTCGAGCGCATCCTGACTCACCGGATCCTTCCACGATCCGATGTACAGGTACGCGTAGCCACCGACCGTGCCCTCGCCGAAATCCCGGGAGTGCGCGAGATAACTTGCGTCACGCATCGCCGACTCCCAACGTGCGCGCTCGAAGTTTGCGAGCACGGCGGGACGGAACGTGGGCACGACCTGCCCTCGCGGGTCGACGAGCCAGACGTGCAAGTCCCGCAACGGCATGAGCATGTCGACAAGCACGGCGATCAACTCGTCCTGCGAGCGCGCCCGCTGCGCGCGGGGGCGATACGTGGCGCGTTGGGCCCGCCAGTCCACGTGCTTGTACGCGAACGACGGGTATACCTCGTCGAATCGCGTCCAGAGCGTATCGAACTGGTCGAGGAACGGGCGAGACGGGGCCGGCGGCATCGCGGCCTTTCCCTCACGGCGGAGCGAAGGGACAACGCACGCGACGCTCGACGCGACCGCGCAGAGCGCCAGCCATCGGGTCCACTGCCCTGCACGTTGCATGCATGGACGATGGAGCCAGCACGCTGCGAGGTCCAGCACACGTGCGCGGTTCGTCCCTAGAATCGCCATAGGCGATCCGTACCCGGCTCAGCCGCCGAAGATCCCCTTGGCGACCTGACGGACCAGCACGGCGAGCTCAGGCGAGCTCTGAATCGCCTGGAAGAACAGTCGTTGGAACGCGTCTCCGTCGGCATCGGCCTTGAGCAGCGCCAGCGACTGCTCGAAGAGCGCCGTTGCCTCGACCGTGCCGAGCGGCTGCTTCTTGTCCGACGTGCGCTCATCGATCAGCAAGACCATCTGCCCCATCGGACGAAGCCAATCGAACCAGGGATCGTTGATCACGAGCTGCAGGAAGGCGCTGTTGTTGGCAATGCGGCCGTGCTGCTTCTCGTACCGGTTCCGCTCGGCCTCGAGCAGGCCGCGGTGCACGCGCAGGAGGTCGTTCCGCACCGCATCGAGCCGCCGCAGGTCAGTCGCGGTCGCCACCGGCACCTCGATATGAGACGACGGCACCTCGTCAGCGAACTCGGCATTCTGGTCGGTCATACGCATCTCGGAAAGCGCTCGTGAGCGCACGTGGATCTGTGTGGTGTACCGGAAACTAATCACGCCTTCAACGTGGGGATCTGCGCGCCAGCGCCACGCCCCTGCAGGTAGACCTGAGATTGCAGAAAAGATCACGCAGAGGCGCAGAGAGCGGAGAGGCGCAGCGTTCAAGAACGGTCTGGCATTTCTCTGCATACCCTGCGCGCTCTGCACCTCCGTGTGCTCCTTTCACGGGTCCAAGATCAACGCGCCAAACTTAGAACGTCCAGTCGATCCCGATGCTTGGCAGCACGCCGATGGACGTTTGGCGCTCGGGCGCGCGCAGGCGGGTGTTCCACGCTACCGCGCTCACGTTCTGACGCGCCGTGGCGTTCTGCACGTCGAGGTAGGTGATCAGCAGCGACTTCCCGATCTGCCAGCGCCGATCGAGGCGTGCGTCGAGCGAGAAGAACTGCGGCAACCGTGCGCCGGCATTGTACCGCGTGAAATCCAGCGTCCCTTCCCGCACGCCCGTGCTCACGAACGGCGTGGTGGGCAAGCCCGTGGCCGTGCGCATGCGTGTGGACAGCTCCCATTGGGCGTTGGGACGCCAGCCGAGCAGCACGTTGCCCACCATCGGGGCGTCGAAGGCGCCGGGGCGCTCCACGCCATCCACGGCAGCGAACCGCGTACGATTGGCGCTGATCGTGAGCAGTCCGTACACCGGCACCTGCGAGAGCTTCTTCTGCACCAGCAGCTCGGCACCGAGTACCGTACCGCGCCCACGATTCGCCAGCGGCTCGAGACCGAAGGGAATGTCGTTCGTGGCATCGTCGAAGCCCGACGGCTGCAATACGGCCTGCGGGCGGAAGCGTCGGGCGGGATACTGCCGATAGCGCTTGCCATACACCTCGACCTGCACCTTCACATCGTCGCGCAATGTGCGCGTGATACCGGCGATGACCTGATCGGCGGCAAAGGGCCTGAGTGACGCGTTCGAGCTGTCGCCCACCAGCCAGATCAGCTGCGGCGGCTGCCAGTACCGCCCCACCGATACCGAGGCCGTGGTGCGCGCATCCTGCTGCCACACCGCACTCGCCCGCGGTGCCGTACGAACGGCGTTCGCGAGATAGCCATACCAGTCGCCGCGTATCCCGAGTGTGAGCCGCAGCCGCTCACCGACACGCGACGTGGCCTGTGCGTACAGCGCGCCGCGCGTGGCGGTGAACGACGTGTCGCGCCGCAGCGGCTGCGCCACAAACGCGGCATCGCGACGGAACGCCCCCGGTACGGTGAGATCGTAGCGCAGGTCGGAGCCGTACTTGGCAACGACCCCGCTCTCGAGCGCCACCCGCGGCCGGAGCTGCCACTGCAGATCGGTGCGCAGCGACTGCTCGCCTTCGGTGGTATTGGCCGCGAAGACCATGGCGGGTGGGCGCCCCGGACCGCCGGAGTCGTTCTGCGTGGTGGTGTACTGCGTGAAGGTGCGACCCAGCGTGGTGGTCAGCAGCCCCTTGGAGAGCGTGCGCTGCCAGATCAGTCCGGAGAAATACTGATCCTGCTGCGGCGCCACCACGCGCGAGTTCTCGAAGCGGTTCTCGTCCGTGTCGTTGTTGAACGTGACCGTGCCCTGCGCCCCGATGAGCACGGCCGAGAGCTGATCGCGCGACGACGGGCGCCAGACCGCCTTGCCCGTGAGGTCACGGTAGCTCGGAATGAAGCCGAAGCCGGCGGCCTTGAAGATGAAATCGAGATAGCTGCGACGCACGCCGAGCAGGAAGGACCCGCGCTCGCCGAGCGGCCCCTCCACGTATGCCCCACCGCCGGTGGCGGAAATGTTGACCGATCCGCTCACGCGATCGCGCGAGCCTTCGCGCAACCGGATCGCCGTGACACTGGCGGTGCGGTCCCCGTAGCGCACGCCGAAGCCGCCGGCCGAGAGCGCCGCGTCTTCCACGAAGGCCACGTTGATGAGCGACAGCGGACCGCCGGTGGACCCCTGCGTCCCGAAGTGATTGATGTTCGGCACTTCGATGCCGTCGACCGTGAACAGATTCTCGAACGGCGCCCCGCCGCGTACCACGAGATCGTTGCGCCCCGCCGTCGTGACGCCCACACCGGGGAGCACGCTCACCGCGCGCACCACGTCTTCCTGGACGCCAGGCGCGCGCCGCACCTCCTCGGCGCCAAACCGCTGCGTGGAGACCGGGAACGACGCCGGTGGCAGCGGCGGAAAATACGTGGGCGCCACGGTCACGGCGGCCAGCTCGGTGGCCGCCGGCGTGAGTTCGATGACCACCTCGGTGCTTCTCGCCGTGCTCACCACGATGTCGCTGCGGACCACGGGCGCGAAACCGAGCCGGCGCACTTCGAGACGGGTCACGCCAACGGGGACGTTGCGAAGCACGAAGCCACCCACCGCATCGGACACGGTCGTGAGCCCACGCCCCGTATCGCTGGATGGACGGCGGATCGCAACGCCGGCAATGGCCTCCCGCGTGGTGGCGTTGACCACGCGACCGAGGATCGTCCCCGTGGACTGTGCGGCAAGCGCGGACGGTGCGACAACGCCAAGGGCGAGCAGGACGCGCATGAGGCGCTGCGCTCGGGAAACGACGATGGTCAGTGTGCTCATGCTGATAAAGTACCGAGCGACGGGAATGGATCCCACCGAGACCTTCCCTCACCGCCGCGCGCCGTATGATCATTCCCCTCTGGAATGCTGCCCCGCCATCACCTCCAGGAGCCCCACCGGAATGGTCGTTGCCGATCGTCGCGCCCTGCGGCGCCTCTTGCTCACCGCGGTGCCGTCCGCGTTCGCCTTCACGTTTGCAGGTCCGACCGTCGCGGCACAAGGCGCCGCTCGGCGGCCGCACGTCAGCGTGATGCTCAGCGGGGCGGTGGATACCCGCACGGCGTCGCACAACGAGACGATCGATGGCGCATTCCGCACGCTGGCCGTCCAGGTGTCCCGCCCGCTGTTCACGGTGCGCGGTGTGCACGTGGCGTGGTTAGGGGAGGTCATGCCGGCGATGCTGGTGACCGCCGGGGCACCGCCGAATCGTGTGCCGACGCCGGCCACGGACCCCACCGAGGCGAATGACCCGCGGCGACTGGCGCGTTATCAGGTGCGCGATGCCTTCGGCGTGGGGTTTGCGCCGCTCGGGGCCGAGAGCGCGTGGTCGCTCAACGCGAATACGCACCTGCTGTTCAACGTCACGTCGGGCGTGGCCTGGTTCTCACGCGTCGTCCCCTACGGCAAGGCCACGCAGGCCAACTTCACCGTGGCGCCGGGGCTCTTTCTGGAGCGGCGCGTCGGGAACCGACAGGCCATGGCCGTTGGATATCAGTTGCATCATTTGTCGAATGCCAGCATGGGCGGCGCGAATCCCGGCATGAACTCACACATTTTCTCGGTGCGGGTGTCGACGCGGCGATGAACGAGCGGGGCCCGGAAATCACTCCGGGCCCCGCTGTGCATTTCACCGTGCTGTGCCCCGTTCGCTTACGGAACGATCACCCGGGGCTTCGCGGGCTTCGTGCCGTTCAACCGCGGACGCGGGCCGTTGCCGACTTCCACCACGAGATCCTTGATGTAGTTCGCGATCTTGGCGTAGTGCGGATAGTCGATGAACTCCGGCTCGTCGCTGCGCTGATGGTAATCGCCGTGCAATCCGGTAAAGAAGAACGCGATCGGCACGCCCTGCTGCGCGTAATTGAAGTGATCGCTGCGACCGTAG
Organism: Gemmatimonadota bacterium; assembly: GCA_947462095.1. GTDB lineage: Bacteria > Gemmatimonadota > Gemmatimonadetes > Gemmatimonadales > Gemmatimonadaceae > Gemmatimonas. The sequence continues at coordinate 42,299 of CANHNQ010000012.1, read as the reverse complement.
ATGTTGTTGTAGCCGCTCCACGCGATCGGCTCGTCGAACTTGTAGTCGAAGGTGAGCGGCTGGGCCTGCTTCTTATTCACCGACTGCACCGTTTCGCCCAGGTCCTTCGAGTCGAAGAACGAGCCGACCACGCCCACATAATCGGGTCCACCACCGGGCAGGTCCTCGGCGCGACCACGGCCGATCATGTCCACGTTGAGCTGCGCGACGACCGAGTCGATGGGCACCGTGGGATTACGCGTGAAAAACGCCGATCCCACCAAGCCGCCTTCCTCGCCGGTGTGCCAGATGAACAACGTAGAGCGCTTGGGCTTCACCGGCATCGCCATCATGGCCTCGGCGATCTCCAGCACCCCCATCGAGCCCGAGCCGTCATCGTCGGCGCCGTTGTTAATCGAGTCGAGACGCGCCTTGGGATGCACCTTGCGGATGCTGTCCATGTTCACGCGAATCGTGGTCAGGATCTCTGGTCCCAGCCCCTGCATGTTGTTGGCGAGCAGGAGCTTGTTTTTCTCGATGTTGAAGGCGCGGATCGAGTCCTTGTCGACCGGCGCGGTAATGCCCACGTGATCATTGTGGGCCCCGATGGCGACGTACTGGTACTTGAGTACCGGATCGCTGCCCGGCACGACCGCCACCACGTTGCGCGCCCAATCGGTGGGCGTTTCCACGAAGTCGAGTGACGCCGTCACGGTGCCGCCCTTCAGTCCGGCCGAGAGTCCATCGATGTTGCTGCGCTTGAACAAGCGCGCGGCGGCATCGCGCGTGAGCCGGATCGTGGCCTGCGGTTGCAGGGCGGCGAGCTGCGCCTTGAGTAGCGCGATGGAATCCACCGGCCCGCGCGCGGCGGCGGGAGCGGCACGTCCCGGTGCGCTCGACGTGGCCACGATGGGCTCGTTGAGCGCGACGCGCTGCGCCGGCGTGAGGGCGTCGAGGTCGATCGTGGCGACCGCCACGGCCTCGTCGAAGCGGGAGCGCGCCGGCGCGGCGCCGCCGCGTACGGCGAAGGCCTGTCCCTGACCGCCGCGAGCGCCGTTCGGATTGGGGAGCAACACCACGAATTTGCCGGCGGCATCGGCGGCGGAAATCTGCGTGGTGGAGTCACCCTGCGTGCCGCCGAACACCACCTCGGCCCCGGCAATGGGGCGCGGGGCGCGCTGCCCCGGCACGGCCACGAAGCCCGTGTTCCACTCGATCGGGTTCCCGTCGACCGTCATCCGTGAATGGTCGGTGAACTTGCGCAGGTGGTACGGCAGCGTCTGGAAATACGTGCCGTTGTCGCCCGCCGGCAGCAGCCCGAGGCGCTTCACCTCGGCGGCGATCAGGTCGGTGCCCTTCTTGTTGCCGACCCGACCCACCTGACGGCCAAGCATGGAGTCATCGGCGAACTGGTACAGCCGGATCTGCAGGTCGCGCACGTCGATGGCGGACTTGGTCGGCGCCGGCTTCATCGTGGCAGGATTGCCGTACTGGTTGGTCTTGGCGGCCCCCTGCGCGGACAGCAGCGCGGGTAGGGCGACCAAGCCGGCAATGGACGCAGCGAGGGACAAGCGGGCGAGCCCGAAGGTTCGCATGGTTGCTCCAGGGGAGAGTTGAGGGAGGGCGGGACTTCTTGAAGGATACGTGAGGAACGCACACAGTGTTCACGCGATCCAGACCGGAGAGGCGGGAGGGCTGCCCACGGGCCATATTGGGCGTCGACCCCTTCCCGGACCTGTGTATGCGGTTTTTCATCCCGTTCCTTCTCGTGGCGGCGAGCACTTGGCCGAGTGCTCCGCTGTCTGCTCAGACACCGATTCCGGCCACGACCTACGAGTTGCTGCGGGCGGAGCATACACGCGGCACGGACATGCGTGCGATTGACGCGGCGCTCGTGAGTGGCGATCCCGTGCGCCAGACGCTCGCCGTACGGGCGGTCGGACGGTTTGAGCAGAATGCCTTCGAATCGAAGGTGATCCCGCTCCTTACGGCGAGGTCCGCGTCGGTGCGACGGGAGGCGGTGAATGCGCTCGGACAGATGCGTTCGCGCTATGCCTTGGCCAACCTGCTCACCAGCGAACAGGACGCGACCGTTCGTGCGGTGATCTATGAAACGCTCGGCCGCAATCCGAACAGCGCGGCGACCACGGCGCCAATACTCACCGATGGACTGCGCGACAGCCGTCCAGCGGTGCGGTCGGGTGCCGCCCGCGGCCTCGAGTCCCTGATGCGCCGCACCGCGCGCACGGCGGCGCCGAGCGCCGCGACGCTGCGAGCGCTTCGCGAGGCGGTAACACGCAACGGCGCCTCGGAGACACGGCAGCTCGTGCTGCTGGCACTGACCGCCGCGAACGATCGCGATTCCGCGACGGTCGCGGTGGCGCTGCGCGACACGAGCGCCGAAGTGCGCCGGGCGGCGGTGGCTCTTGGCCGAATCTGGGTGAACGACCCCGCGCCGATGGTGCGCTGGCAGGCGCTCCGGGTGGCGGGTACCTGCGCGCGCGCCGCGTCGCACGTGCGCGACAGCAGCGAGCACGTGGCCCTCTTGGCCATCGACCTGCTCGGAGAACTCACATGCACCGACGCGGCGGCACTGACGGCGCTCGACCGCGAGAGCCGTGCCGGCGCCGAGTGGCGTCACCAGGCGCATGCGGCGGTGTCGCTGGCGAAGGTGGCGCCGGCCCGTGCGGCCGCGGTGGTGTTGCAGCTGGCCGCGTCGACCACGTGGCAGGCGCGCGTCTATGCCGCCAACGCCGCCAAGCTGCTGAAGGACAGCGCCACGCTGCGCACGTTGGCGGGAGACAAGGAGCCGAATGTGGCCATTGCCGCCATGACCACACGCGAGCAGGCCATGCGGGCGCTCACGAGCGACCATGCCGGCCTCGTACTCGCGGCGGCCACGCAGCTCAAGGGTGACAGGGATCTCGCAGGCATCGCGCCGCAGCTGCGCGCCGCCTTCGACCGGTTTACCGCGATGCAGCGGGTGAGTTTGCGCGATCCGCGCGCGGCGCTGCTGGCGCGGATCGGCGAAGCGGCCGACGCTCCGAGCACCGTATGGCTGCGTGAGCGACTGCGAGATCCGGATCCGGCCATCGCGAGCGCGGCCGCACAGTATCTCACCACGATCACCGGCAGCGCGGTGGCACCGACCACCACGCGCTACGAACCCGCCGCCTTTCCGACCGCGGCGCAGTTGGCTGGTCTCGACGGGGCGACGGCCACCATGCGCCTCCGAGGCCTCGGCGAGGTGGAACTGGCGCTCCGCTTCGAGGCTGCGCCGATGGCCGTGCATACGTTCGTCACACTGGCCAGCGCCGGCTCGTTCAATGGCCTCACCTTCCATCGCATCGTCCCCAATTTCGTAATTCAGGGGGGCAGCCCGGGCGCGGACGAGTACGACCCGATCACCGACAGCTTCATGCGCGATGAAGTCGGCCTCGCCCGCAACGCGCGCGGCAGCTTCGGCATCAGCACGCGTGGCCGCGACACCGGCGACGGGCAGATCTACGTGAACCTCGTGAACAACTTCCGACTCGACCACGATTACACCGTGTTCGCCAACGTCACACGTGGCCTCGACCTGATCGATCGCGTGCAGGAAGGCGACGTGATCGAGTCGATCGTCGTGCGCCGTGCCACCACCTCAGCTCCTCGCCGCCCGTGATTCTCATGCCTCTGCTCCCTCCGCTGCTGATCGCGGCCACGCTCGCCGCACACGGTGGTGTACAGTCTGACACGGCGGCGTTGCGCGGGGCACGGCAGCCAGCCACCTCAGTGAATGGGGCGTTGGTCTTCGCCCATGACGGGCAGCTGTACCTACAACACCGCAACGGCACGGCGGCGGTGCGCATCACCAACGGCTCGGCCTGGCATCGCGATCCCACGTTCACGGCGGACGGCCGTGCGATCGTGTTCGCCGCTGACTCACTGGGCAACTACGACTTGTGGCAGATGCCGGTGAACACCACCGGCACCGGGAGCGTGCAGAGTGGCGCCGTGACGCGGCTCACCAGCAGCGCCGCGCATGAGACATCGCCGAGCGTTGGTCCGGATGGGCGCGTAGCCTTCGTGCGCGGCAGCGGTGGGGCGACGCGCGTGTGGATCCGCAACGCCGATGGTACGGAGCGGCGTCTGTCCAGCACCGAGCAGACGGAGCGTGCGCCGCGGTTGTCACTCGACGGCTCGCGCATTGCGTTGATCGTGATCAACGAAGCGGGCCGGCGTGTGATCGTCCGGGCCGTGGAGAGCGGCGCAGCATCGACCGCCGGTACGACCGCCAGCAGCGATGCAACGGTGGAATCGGTGGATTGGTCCCCCGACGGTCGCCTCGCCGTGTCGACGCGGAGCGGCGTGTACGCCGTGGCCGCCGATGGCTCGTTCAGCGCACTGGTCTCGAAGACGCACGGCGATGTGGACTGGTCGGCCGACGGGCTGTTCATCACGATTGCCGAGTACGCGGAGGTGGTGGTCAGCTACAACGGCGATCCCGATCGCGGTCTCGATCGCAGCGCCGTCGAGCGGTTCAGCGGGGCCACCGCTGCGCCGGCGAAGGGGGACGCGATGATCCGCGTGCACGCGCCGGCCGCGCCGGATGCGGGACGGGTCGCCGCGGCCACGTCGCTCCCTGACGGCCGTGCGGTACGCAATGCCGCCGCGTTCGATCGGCTGTGGGAGCGGCTCGCGCGCACGTACTTCAGCGGCGCTGACGCCACCGTCCGGCGCACGCAGTGGGATGCGGTGCGCGCCACGCAGCGCCCGCGTGCGTTGGCCGCTGCGAACGACAGTGTGCTGCAGCAGGTGCTGTACGACACACAGCAAGCGCGACCGCCGCTGCGCGCCGATGCGACCGGACGCGCGGCGGTATCGAGCGCGCATCCGGTCTCCACCGACGCCGGGCTCGAGATGCTGCGTCGCGGCGGCAATGTGATCGATGCCGCCGTGGCCGTCAGTTTTGCCCTTGGCGTGGTGGAGCCCGACGCGAGTGGTATCGCCGGCTACGGCGAGATGGTGATCGCGCTCAAGGGCCGCACCACGCCCACCGTGATCGAGTTCATGAGCCGCGTGCCCGAAGAGGGTGGACTGACGAACACGTCGCTGCTGGTGAACGGTCGTTATCCGAGCGACGGCCCGGTGCTCGTGAACGTGCCGGGCACCGTGGCCGGTATGTACACCGCCTGGCAGAAGTACGGCAGCAAGAAGGTGCCGTGGGCGGACCTGCTGGCGCCCGCCATTCGCGCGGCGCGCAACGGCTATGTGGTCAGTCAGGGACTCGCCACCACCCTCGCCACCGAACGCGAGCACTTCGCGAAGTACGAAGGCAGCCGCGCGCTGTTCTTCCGCAACGGGGAGCCGCTGGTGGCCGGTGATACGCTCAAGAATCCCGATCTCGCCTGGGTGCTCGAGCAGATCGCCACCAAGGGGGCCGACGGCTTCTACAAAGGCGAGGTGGCCACCAAGTGGGTGACCGACCTCCGTGGCAAGGGCAACGCCATGAAGCTGTCCGATCTCGCGCGCTACTTCGCACCCGAGCGTGAATCGATCAGCGGCACCTATCGCAACTACACGATCTACTCGAGTGCGCCGCCGGTGAGCGGTGGCGCTGAACTGGTGGCGCGACTCAATCTGCTCGAGCAGTCACCTGCCCCGTCGCTGAGGGCCAAACGTTACACCGACGACCCGGCGTCGCTGCACGCCGCGCTCTCGGCGTGGTTCCTCGTGCCGTCGTCGCGCAATCGCATCGCCGATCCGGCCATGTGGCCGATCGATGTGGCGCCCATCGTGGACAAGGACACGGCCCGCCTGCGCTGGCGCTGCTTCGATGCCAACAAGGCGCTCACGCCGGCCTCCGTGCGTGGTGACACACTGCCCTGCTTGCCGAAAGCGACGCCCGCGGTGACACCGGCCAAGCCGGCCACCTCACCGCGCGACGTCGCCGCCGCCGAATCGCCCTGCGGCGACGAACACGCCGCCGAGATGACCGTGTGCCACGCGGCCGGCACGACGTCGTTTGCCGTGGCCGACAACGAGGGCAATGCGGTGTCGGTCACGCAGACCCTCGGCACGTGGGGCGGCAACTTCTACGTCACGCCGGGACTCGGCTTTCTGAGCAACGACAAGCTTACGAGCTACGGCACCGACGCCACGCAGTACGGCTCGCGGCTGCCGTTCGCGCGACATGGCAGCACGCTTGCCCCTACGATCGCCTACAAGAACGGCAAGCCCTTCGTTGCGGTGGGGGCCGCCGGCAACGCCTGGATCACGTCGGCGGTGTATCAGACACTGCTCGGTGTGCTCGACTACAACCTGGGGCCGCAGGCCGCACTCGAGTTGCCGCGCTATCTGCCGGGCGGCGGCGGTGGCGCCGGTGGTGCAGCGGGTACGACGCCCGCCGCAGCGGTGCCCTACACGCTCCAACTCGAAGACGGCTTCTCCCCCACGGTGATCGCGCGCCTGCGCGCGCTCGGCTACGACATCAACTTCGTGTCGCTGCCCGGTGAACTGCGGGAAGGCTATGGCGCCGCGGTGCGCATGGATGGCAAGGTGGTCACCGCCGGCGCCGACCCGAGACGGGCCGGCGCGGCTGGTGCGATCACGGGCACCAACAAGTAGGCGCGCCGCCTACGGCTCGCCTACTGCTTCATGCTCGGCGCCTTCTCCTTGTTCCACACGAACCGCTTGAGGAATACGCCCATGCGGTCGAAGGTGTCGATCCAGTTCCGGTGCAGCATCGACTCGTGCAGGTCATCGGGCACCACGATGAGCTCGTGATACACATCGCGGGCCCGCAGCAACTGCACGAGTCCGACGGTCTGCGCGAAGTCCACGTTGCGGTCATCGTCACCATGCACCAGAAACACCGGTGACTTCCAGCTGTCGATGGCCCCGACGGCGCTCGATCTGAACGCGAGATTGGCCGTGTCGATCACGTTGCCGTACAGATGCACGCCGGCAAGATCGGCACCGGCCACGAAGATGTCGGAGTTTCGCGCCAGCGCCTGCGACGTGAGCAGGCCGCCGTACGACAGCCCCCAGATACCCACGCGCGTGGGATCGACGTCGGCCCGCCCCTGCAGATACTTCGCGCCGGCCACGACGTCCTGATACTCGGAGTTGCCGCGCCCCTGCGTATTCGGCGCGTTGGCGAAGCTCTTGCCGTAGCCCACGCCGCTGCGGTAGTTGATGGACAGCACCACATAGCCTTGATCGGCCAGCCACTGGTTCACGGCGTACGCCCAGTGGTAGAACTGCATGTAGTGATAGCCGGGCATCATCTGCCGGCGTGGACCGCCATGCACGAAGATCAGCGCGGGGCGCTTCTCGCCGGGCTTCATATCTTTCGGCATGAACAGCGTGTTGCTGATCTCGAGGCCGTCGGCCGCTTTCGTCTTCACGATTTCCGGCACCACATGCGACGCCGTCGGGAAGCTCGCGGCGAGCGTGGGGAACACGCGCTTCGGCGCACCACCGGCCGACGGGACGATCGCGATCGATGCCGGCGTCTTCGCATCGAAATAGATCACCGCCAGCGACTTGCCACTGGCCAGCGGCTGCGGATACGTCTCGATACCTTCGCCGCTCGACACGCGACGCGGCGTACCGCCCGACGTGGGCACCGCCCAGATATGCCGACGCTCGATATCCGTGGCGTTCGTGCTGTAGTACAGCGTCCTGCCGCCGTCCTTCGACAACGCCACCGACGTCGCATCTTCGATCATGCCGTCGGTCGTGGTGAGCAACGTGGGCGTGCCGCCGGTTACCGGAATGCTGTACCAGCGATCCCATTCGTCCTTCGGCACGTTCACCGGGAAGATCACGCTGCTGCCCGCCCACGCCATGTTGGTGAGCGAGGTGAACACGCTGTCGCGCGGGGCATTGCGCCACACCCGCTTCGCCTCCCCCGTCGTCACGTCGGCGATCATCAGCTCCAGCGTATGTCCCGCCGCGAAGGTGGCCGAGTAGAAGCCGGGTGAACCTCGCAGTCCTGCGCGGGCCGAATCCTGACGCCCCTCGGTCCCGGCGCGAGCCGCGCCGCCACCACCACCACCGGGTCCAGCAGCGCAACCGCCCGACGGATTGCCCACCACGGGGGCGGCATTCGGATTGGCCGCCGGGCCAGCCGGATTGCCGATACCGCCGGTGCCCCGTTGCTGTTGGTTGCCGAACGGCGTGCCCGGCCGGCGATAGAACGCCAGGCGCTTGCTGTCGGGCGACCACGTGGGGCCTCCGTCGCAGTCCACACTCGGCGCGATGTACGTCACCGTGCGCGTGGCCACGTCGTACACGGCGATGAACGCGTGATTCTCGCGGTCGCTCACGAACGCGACGCGCTTACCATCAGGCGACCACTTGGGTGCGCCGTTGCGTCCCCACGCCTGAATGAACGGCACGCCGCCGGTATCTATCGCGGTCACCGGCGCGCCGCGCATCACGCGCGCGCGGTAGATCTGCCCATCGCGCGTAAACAGCACTGTACGGCCATCTGGAGACAGTTCCGGTGCGGCGCCCTGCGCTACGCGCCACGCCGGTCCACCGGTGGATCGCACCGCCCAGATGGCGCGTTCGGCCCCATTCGGATCGTGCGATGGATTGGCGACCCATCCGTATCGATTGGGCGCGGAACCGCGCACGAACACGATAATGCTGCCGTCGTCGGACAGTTCGACATCCGAGAGGTCGGTGCCGTCGTCCTTGAGAAAGCTGGTCACACGCACGGCACGAAAATCGGGCGCCGCCGCGGTGTACACGTTGCGCAGGCCGCGATCGTAGACCATCCACGCAATGCGGTCCGCTTTCGCGGACGACGCCAGTGTGAGCGGCGAGGCTGGCGACATGAACTGCTCGATGGTCGCCTTGCCGGCGCCCTGCGCGCCGGCCAGCACCGGCCACGCGAGCGCCGGACTCGCCAGTGCACCGAGGATGAGCGCACCGCGAAGTGTGCGAGTGTGCGAACGCGCGAATGTCATGGACAGGTGGGTAGAAGGTCTACCCGAAACTACGTCCCGCCGTGGCGCCTCGCTGACGTGCGGCCGACCGAGATCACGAGGCTCTGCTCCGCTTGCTGCACGCGCGGCACGACCTGGACACGCACCCGCACGGTGACGCGTCCGCTGCCGGACGCCGTGAACGACGCCTCGGGAACTGCTTCGCGCGGCGCGGGGGGTGTCAAGGCGGGCGGCGCTTCGTCGAAGGACAGCTGTACGGTGCCCTCGCCCTGCAACGCTCGCGCGCTGATCCGATCGCCGGGACGCACCGGCACGCGCAATTTCTGATCGACGCGAGCCAGCACGGGCAACAGGATGGTCGCCTGCGGACAGGCATCACTGAGCAGAATCGGTTGGTCCGGAAAATCCCGAACGAGCGGCATCGCCACCGCACGCGCCGAATCAGCGGGAGGTAAGGCACCCAGGTCCCGCTGGATCGCGCTCGTCCCGAGCCGCATGGAGCGCATGGCGCGATCAAGCATGAACGGATTCGGTGTCACGGCCGCTTCGATCAGCGAATCCGCGGCACCCGCCGGGATGGGACGGTCGGGGTCGGAGCGGATCGGCCAGCGCAGGCTGACACGACGTGACCCGTCATGCGATACCCCCTCGAATCGGTAGTACCCCTGCGCACCGGGCACGAGGTAGCGAATCCCGCTCACGCTGTCGCCATCGACTAAACGGACCGCCAACGGAGGCATCGTGGTATCGGTGGGCAACCCGAAGGGAATCGCCGCCGCCGCGACGCTGCGTGTGACCAGATGTCCGCAGAGGCGCGCGGTCATGCGGTCATCGCCACGCGGCGTGACCAACAGGCGTATGGCGCTGTCGCCATCGGCACGGCCTTCCCACCGACCCGGCGTGGCGACCACCGTGAGGGCAAGCGCGGACGGCATCACCGGCGACGATGCATCAGACGCCGTTCGAGCCACCGCGGGAACACCTTCCCGACAGGCGGCGAGTACCGTACAACACGCGAGGGCCGCATGCACACGGACGGCGCGAGAACGAGAACGGAGTGGCATGCGCATAAGAAACTGAGAAGGCACCGGAATAACCAGAGAGGCCGAACGCGTCTGCGCTCGGCCTCTCCGTCCCTGCAATGTCAGGCCACGACCATTGGGCGAACCCGATGGATCACGGCGGGGTCGGGCTGTTGGCGGTCCCCGTGCCGCCGAACGTGTAGAACTCCTGGTTCTTCACGGCGAGTTCCTTCGCCGGCACCGGCATCTCGCGCGGTGTACCCGCGAGCAGACCACCGGTCACGCGACGGCGCTGGTAGTACGACACCGGACCGAGTCCGAGCAGTTCGATTTCCTGCTCGTAGATCAGCTTCTGCAGCAGGGCGGCCTGGCCTTCGCCGGCGGTGGCCGCCGAGAGCCCACCGCGATCGACGCGTGTGTTGTTGATCAGGTTCGCCGCCGTGGCGAGGTTGCCACCCGAGCGACGCAGTTCCGCTTCCGCCCAGAGCAGATCGTTCTGGTTGCGACTGATGACCGGCGCCACGCCGTAGCCGCCGTAGATCGCATTCGGCGACTGCTCGCCCGAGCGGTCGTAGCGGACGTGGCCGATGTTCGACTGATGGTACATGCCGCGATCGGGGCGGAAGATTTCTTCGGTGGAGTACACGAAGTCCGAGCCGCCACGCGCCGTCTTCGGCACGACGCCAAAGTAGCCGGCGAAGTCTTCGTCGTCCGGACCGAAGGAGCCGTCTCCCAACCGCCGGTCGGCGGAGTTGGGACGGGCGTTGCCGCCGTTCGGATACGGCGTCTTCTGCGTCACCGGATCGAGCAGGTTCGCCACGCGCGTGTGCACACGGCCGCCATCGAACGCGTTGAACCAGTACAGGATTTCGTGACACCACGAGCTGCAGCCGTCGCCGGTGAAGTTGAAATCGAACTTCGCCCCCGACGAAATGCCGCCCGCGGCGAGCGCCGACACGGCCGCCCAATCGACCGCCGTATTCTCTTCCGGCGTCCGCGGATAGTAGGCGAGCGTCATGGCCGCCATCGTCTTCGCCAGCTGCGCGATCTGGACGTTGGTGTACGACGTGCCGTTGGTCCAGCCACTGGGCGTGGTAAACACGTTCGCCGTCGCCAGCGACGCCGCCTCGGCGAACGAGGCGACCGCCGCATCACGCACCTGCTTGCGCGTCTTGTACTCCAGCGTGTTCAGATCCGTGTTCTCATCGATCACGTACCCCTTGTCGTAGTTGAGCGCGATGCCCATCAGCGACGCGCCACGCATCAGCTGCGCGATCGTCTCGGCCCGCTTGGTATTGGCCGCGTTCGTGATCACGAGCTTGTTCTTGCGGATGGCCGTGAGCACGTCCACCGCCGACGACAGGGTGGTGTAGTAGCCCTGCCAGTAGCCGATCATCGTCGAACGACCGGCCGACGCCAGATCGTTCTGATACGCGCGCGTGTTGCGCGTGCCGTCGGGATCGATCGACGAGTAGAAGTTCATGTTGTAGTTGTTCCACGAGGCCGAATACGTCTGGGCCATCGTGACGAGCGGTCCGCCGCCTTCCATGCCGTCGTACGTGTTGAACCACGAGCGCAAGGTGCCGCCGGCCACCGCTTCGATCGCGGCGGGATCGGCGAGCGCGCGCTTAGCATCGGGCGCGTTCGGGTTCTCGACGTCGAGCGTGTTGCAGCCGGCGAGGAACAGCGCTCCCATGCCGACCGCGAGGGTGCGATTTCGCATGAATTCAATACTCCGGTTGGCGGCGCTCACAGTCCGAGCTCCAGCATGAACGTGAACGTCTTGAAGATCGGATACGTGAAGTAGTCGACGCGGTACGCGAACGGGTTGGCACCGCCGCCCGAGACGTCCGGATCGTAACCGGAGTACTTCGTGGAGGTGAACAGGTTACGGCCGACGATACCGAGGCGCGCCGTCCGGCCGTCGCCGATGCCCACGTGCTTCACCAACGACGCCGGGAGCTGGTAGTTCACGGCGAGTTCGCGCAGACGCACGTAGCTGCCGTTTTCCACGAAGTAGTCGTTGGCGTCGAAATTGTTGTAGAACGTGGCGTAGTAGGTCGTCGGCTTCTTCTCGACGTCCGGCTTGCCGCGCTGATCGAAGGCCGGGTCGCGCTGGTCGAAGAACGGCCACTGGCGCGTGTAGTTGTAGATGTCCCCGCCCTGCACCCAGTTCACCACCGCCGTGACCGAGAACTTCTTCCAGTTCATCTGGGTGTTGAAGTTCAGGTTGAAGTCGGGGTTCACGTCGCCGATCTGGAACAGCGTGTTGCCCGTGGCGTCGGCGAACTTGATCGGACGCTCGGCACCGGTGCGCCAGGCCGACTTGGCCACGTAGAAGCCTTCTTCGTTCTGCACGTAGTCAGCAGCGGTGCCCGACAGGCGCTTCGACGCGATCATCTCGTTGACCTGATCGGCCGAGCGGAGCCACTTGCTGCCGTACACGATGCCGAACGGCTGGCCCGAGGCGAGACGGAAGATCGTGGTGTTGGACACCGGTCCCACCAGATACGGCGGCACGTCGAGGCTGCGCACCACCTGACGCGTGCGGTCACCGGCGACGTTCACACGCCACAGGAAATCCTTCTTGCTGGCCAGTACTGCGCCCAGCAGCACTTCATGCGTCTTGCCGCCAAGCGAGCCGGCGTTGAGCCACTGCGACTGGAATCCCGTGGCGGCCGACACCGGCACGTTCAGGATCTGGTCGTCGGTGATCTTGCTGGAGTAGCTGTACTCGAACGTGAAGTTCTTGAGGAAGTTCACGTTGAAGCCGGCTTCGATTTCACGCGAGAAGGCCGGACGGAGATTCGGGTTGCCGAGCGTGATCTTGACCGGGCTGCCGCCCTGAATGGCGAACTGCTCATACTGCGCATCGAACACCGGGCGGAGACCCGCCTCGCCGTAGGACATGCGCAGCTTGAGTTCGTCGACGCCCGGGAGCTTGACATCTTCCGAGACGCGATAGGCACCCGAGAGGCGCTTGAAGAGCTTCGAGCGCTGATCGGCGCCGAACAGCGAGGACTCGTCGCGACGAATGAGACCGTCGACGATGATCTTGTCCTTGATGTCGAACGTGGTGATCGCGAAGAAGTTCTGGTTGCGGATCGGCTGCGTGTAGGACCCCGGGATGATCGGGCTGTCGGGATCGCGGGAGGCGGCCGAGAACTCGGTCACGCGCGGCACCGTAAGGGACGATGCGAACACGCTCGTACCGGTGTTGTTCTGGTCTTCGTACACCCACGCCAGCTTCGTGGTATTCGTGAACCACGACGTGGACTTGGTGGCCGTCAGCGTGCTGCCGAGGTTGTAGGCCTTCGTCTGGTCGACGTTGCTCGAGATGCTGCCCTTGCTCACCGTGCCCGTAGAGCCGATGTAGCCGAGCGGCGTGTACGAGCGGAGTTCACGCGAGCCACGATCGAAGTTCGTATTGGCTTCGTACGTGAGCCACTGGAACGGGCGGTAGCGCAGCTTGAGCGTGCCCGTAAAGCGGCTGCGGTCGTTCATGTTCTGGATGTTCGCCCAATTGTACAGCGGGTTGCTCACGTTGCCCGACGCCGGCGTCTGGCGAATGGCCGCCTTGTAGGGCGTGCCGTTCGGATTGTTCTCCAGCAGGTCGATGTTCGGCTCGAGGAACCGGAGGCCGAAAAATGCATCGCCGGAGCTGTCGTCGGCCTGATCGGCCTTGGACTGCCCGTAGAACGCGCCCGTCTGCAGGTCGAGCTTCGGATGCAGCTCGAGATCGAGGTTCATGCGGAAATTCTGGCGGTTGTAACCGCTGAGCAGATTCGCGATGCCCTGATCCTTCGTGTTCTGGAACGAGGCGTTGAAGTTGGACTTCTCGTTGCGCTGTCCGACCGAGATGTAGTTCGTCATGAACTGCCCCGGGCGGAAGACCTCGCCGAGCTGGTCGAAGACCTTCGGGTACGAGTTGTCCGAGATCTTGTCGTCTTCCTGAATGCGGTTGCCGTTGGCATCGCGCGCGAACTCGCCCGTGGCCGTGACCTTGTACGGATGCGAGAGGTTGTTCGGGATGGTCCTGCGGAGATTGTTGCTGCCCATCTCGTTGCGCACCGTCACGCTCGTCTGGCCGGCGGCCAGCGCCGCGCCGCGCTTCGTGAAGATCTGCACCACGCCGTTGGCGGCGTCGGAGCCGTAGAGCGAGCTGGCGGCGGCACCCTTGATGACTTCGATGCGCTCGATGTCTTCCGAGTTGATGTCCGCGAGCGACAGGCGCGAAATCGTGCCATCGACAATGATGAGCGGATCCTGGCTGCCCGTGAGCGACGTCGGACCACGGAGACGGATGCGCGGCGCCGAGCCGGGCTCGCCGTTGACCGCCGTCACGCTGGCACCGGCCACGCGGCCGCTGATCGCGCCGAGCGGCGAGGAGGCCGGGGCTTCCTTGATCTGCGCATTGTCGACCGCGGCCACCGCGAACGTGGTCTTCTTCTGCGACGTCGCGTCCGATACGCCGGTCGTGACGACGGTTTCCAGATTCAGCACGTCCTTCTCGAGCTCAAAGTTCTGCTCGCTGCGTCCGGCCGCCAGCGTGATCGAGCGTCGGATCGGACGGTACCCGATGGTGCGCGCCAGCAGGCTGACCGGTCGGCTCGCCCGCGACGGGTCGACCGTAAACGAGTAGCGCCCCTGCTGGTCGGTGACCCCGCCGGCGGCGAGCTCGACGATGCCAACCTGCGTCCCGCCCAGCGGCTGGCCGTTCGAGGTCACGCGACCCGTGATGACCATCGTCGCCTGGGCCTGCGCGGCGTCGGGTTTGAGTAAGAAGAACAATGAGGCGGCGGCGACGATCCGCCGCGTGACGTGATGCATTCCAGCTCCTGGCCTTTGGAGTTCGTCCCAGCGGGGTGCGTCTTGTCCGGGGGACAAGACGTCGGGAACCACCGTGCTAACTTAGGAGAGGCGGGCCCTTGCGTAAAGATTTTGGATCATTTTCCGCGATCAGGTGTACTTCCTCGGTTCGCCCCCCCACTCCGGGACCACGAATGTCGGCTCTCCGATCTGATCATCACCACGACGGCACACGGCCGCGGCCGGCTGCGCTCTGGCGGGCCGCCATCGGCCTCGCGCTGGCCGCCCACATGGCCACACCGCTCGGCGCCCAGACGGCGACGCTCCGCGGCCGGATCCTCGACGCCGTGTCGGGCGTGCCGCTGATCGACGCCACCGTGGCCGCCACCACGACCGGGGCCAGCGTGCGGACGGATTCGGCCGGCCGGTACCGGATCGACGGCCTCAAGGCCGGGATTCACCGCTTCCTCGTCAGCGCCGCGGGCTACAATCGGGGCGCGGTCACCCTCGCCTTCGCGCAGCGGGAGGTCATGGAGCGGGACCTCGAGCTCGATCCGGTCGGTCTGGTGCTCTCTGCCGCCGATAGCGCCAAAGTCCAGGCGCTCCCCACCGTGCCGGTGACGGCGCCGATGTCGGCGGGGCGACGGTTTGCCGATTTCGAGCGCCGCCGTACCACCGGGCGTGGGCAGTACCTCACTCGCACCCAACTCGAAGAGGGGCAGTTCGGGACGCTACAGGATGCGCTGCGCCCGCTGCGCGGTGTGCGCTACTCGTGCGCCGGCTCGACCTGTCTCGTCCAGATGGCCCGTGCGCCGCTGGGGTGCTCCCCCGACTACGTGGTCGATGAGCGGGTGGACAACAGCTTCGGCCCGCTCGTGCCGGTGCGCGACATCCAGGCCGTCGAGGTCTATACCGGCGCCAGCGATGTGCCCGGCGAATTCGCCGGTGCCAATGCCGGCTGCGGCGTGATCGTCATCTGGACCACCAACGGGCGCGCCGCCAAGCGCGGCTAGCGCCGGCGGCGGGCCGCGGCGTGTGGGGGAGTGGCCGGGGTGCGCCGGCCGTCAGCGCCCGCCCGCCCGACGCCGGCGCGGGTCGGTGCCGCGCTCCACGGCACCCAACGCCTGCATGAGTATGCCGGCAATGATGAAGTACAGCACGGCCACCATGACCAGCGGGAAGAACGCATCGAAGGTGCGGCTGCGGATGATGTCGCTGGCCTTCGTGAGGTCCTGCACCGCGATGTATCCCACGATGGAGGTCATCTTCACCATCGAGATACACTCGCCCTTGTACACGGGCAGAATGCGCTGGATCATCTGCGGCAGGATCACGAAGCGGAACGTTTGCACGCGGGTGAACCCCATGGCCGTACCGGCCTCCGACTGCCCCGCATCGATCCCTTCGATCCCCGACCGGAAGATCTCCGCCACATACGCCGCGAAGTTCATGCCGAACGCAATCACGGCAACGAACACCGGATTGATGTTCACCGAGCCGAAGACGACGTAGAACATGATCATGAGCAGCACGACCACGGGGGTGCCACGCAGCACGGCGATGAACGCCTGCGCCGGCCGCCGCAACACGGCGCGTGACGAGAGGCGCATAAAGCAGATGAGTGCGCCGAGCGTGGTGCCGAAGAGCGCTGACAGCACGGCCAGCATGGCCGTCGTGGCCAGGCCATCCAGGATAAGCAGGTAGCGCTTCTCCTGGATGATGTTGCTCTGGAAGCTGGCGACCACCCGATCGACCCAGGTGCCGCGGTCGGCGGCGGTCGGCGCGGCGGCGCCCGGCGCGACGGTGTTGGCCTTGTTGGTGAACGCGACGTTCGCCTGCGCGAAATACGCATCGGAGAAGTCGATACTCTTCTGCCGTTCCTCGGTGATGTACATGTCGGCGATGATCACATCCACCTTGCCGCTCATCAGCGCGGCAATCAGCCCGCCGAACTCCTGATCGGCGAAGCGGACCTCCTTGCCCAGCGAGGCACCGAAGCGCCGCGCGAGTTCGATGTCGAAACCGGCCAGTTCGTTGTTCTGCACCGCCGCGAACGGAAACCCGCCGCTCGCGAGCCCGACCACCAGCACGCCGTTGGGCGCCGCGGTGGGCAGCGTCGGCATGGTCCGGCTGTGCGTCTTCATCCAGCGGTTGACCATGTCGTCGTACACCCCGTTGGCCCGGATCTGCGCGAGGAATGCATTGAAGTCGCGGCGCAGCGCGGTGCTCGTCTTGGCAAAGCCGGCACCGACCGGCGACGAGAACAGCGGCTGACCGAACGGCGCCAAGGCGGGGTTGGTCAGCATCAACTCGGCCAGCGTCTCCACATCGCTGAGCCCGGCGTCCACTTTGCCGGCGCTCACCGCCAGCGTCATGTCCTGATACGTGGGGAACTGCACCACGGTGGCGCGCGGATAGGTCGTCGTGGCGTACCTATCGTACACGGTGCCCAGCTGCACACCGATGCGCGTGCCGTTCAGGTCATCGGTGGTGGTGAACTTCGCGCGCGCGGTGGTGGCGCCGGGCGCCGACGCGTTGGCGGGCGCGATATTGGCCGTGCGGGCATAGGCGCGACCGTTGGTTTCGAAGTACGGATCGGAAAACGAGATCCGCTGTTTGCGCTCCTCGGTGATGAACATACCGGCGACGATCATGTCGATCTTGCCGCTCGCGTTGGCGGCAATCAGTCCACCGAACGGCATCTGGGCAAACGTGACGCGCTTCCCCTGTGACGCGGCGAACCGCTGCGCCAACTCGGCGTCGAAACCCACGTAGACGCCGTTCTGGATGCCGCCGAAGGGCAATCCACCGCCGGCCACGCCCACGGTGATGGTGCCCGACGACGGGTCCGCGCCCGCAATCGTCGGCATCTGCGTTTCGTGCCGCACGACCCAGCGATTCACCATGTCGGCGTACACGCCGTTCGCCCGGATATCGCGCAGGAAGCGATTGAAGGCGGCGAGCAGCGCGGTGTTGTCCTTGCGAAAGCCGACCCCGAGCGGCAGCCGGAGGATCGGCTCGCCAAGAATGGCCAGCTCCCCGGAGGTGCCGAACATCTCGAGCAGCCCCTCCTCGTCGGTGAGCGCGGCATCCACCTTCCCCGAGAGCACCGCTTGCTGGAGGTCCGTGCCGGCGTCGAAGGTGAGGACGGTGGCGGCGGGATAGGTCGTGGTGGCGAACTTGTCGTACACGGAGCCGAGGATCACGCCGAGGCGCTTACCGTTCAGATCCGCGGTGGAAGACATTTGCGTCGACTTCGCCGGCGTCGCGCCAGTCGGGGGGGTGGCGGTGGTCGATGGCGTATCCGGCCCGCAGGCGGTGCTCAGCAGGAGCGGGGCGAGCAGCGACAGCGCTCGGCGAAGTGGGGTGATCATCAGCAAGTCCCGGCGTCGAGATCGAATGCGCGCCCCTGTGGCAGCAAGACGCGCGACCGCCCGGTGACTACGCGGCGATCGGAGCGACCGGAAGTATGGGCAGTGTCAGTCGGGTTCGCCATATCGAACCGGCCGCGTATACTTGCTCGGCCCGTCGTCCCCATCGTTGCCCGCGTCCCCTCTCACCGCCCACCGCCATGCAGATCGTCACGCACCGGATCGACGACAGGCTCACGCTTGCCCTGTCGGGCCGTCTGGATGGAACGACCAGCGCCGGGTTCACGGAGGCGCTCGACGCGGTGTTGCAGGATGAGGGCGTCCTGACGCTCGTGCTCGACCTCGACGCCTGCGCCTACGTGTCGAGCGCCGGCCTGCGCGAGGTGCTGCG
Organism: Gemmatimonadota bacterium; assembly: GCA_947462095.1. Lineage (GTDB taxonomy): Bacteria > Gemmatimonadota > Gemmatimonadetes > Gemmatimonadales > Gemmatimonadaceae > Gemmatimonas. Next base: position 23,785 of record CANHNQ010000012.1, on the reverse strand, counting down.
CGCGCAGAAGCGCCTCTCCGCGCGCCAGGGCCGCGTCGAGGTCGCGAACGTGAGCCGTGAGGTGCAGCACATCTTCGAGCTCACGGGGCTCTCGAGCATGCTGTCCATCCGTCCCAAGGTGCGGGAGATCAGCATCGACGGACTCGCGCTCATGTCGGCCGGGGTGTGCGGCGAGTGCTATCGCCTGGACGATGAGACGATCGTGAAGCTGTATCACGAAGGGGTCGCCCCCGAGATCGCCGCGCAGGAGAAGGCGTTCGCCAAGGCGGCCTTCGTGCTCGGCGTGCCCACGGCCATCTCGTATGACGTCGTCTCGTGCGGCACCCGCACGGGCATCGTGTACGAAATGCTCGATGCGGAGCTGTTCAGCGCGGTGATCCGCGCCGCCCCGGATCACCTCGACCGCCATGCGTCCACGCTGGCACGGGTGGCGCAGACGATCCACGCCACGCCGGCGGATCCGGCGGTGTTCCCCGATCTGAAGGCGCGCTTCCGGGGCTACATCGATCAGATGGATTTCTTCCTGTCGGCCGAGGATATCGCCATGCTGCACGAGCGGCTGGCCGGTATCCCGGAGGCGGACACCTGTGTGCACTTCGACATCCACTCCAGCAACATCATGATCCGTGATGGCGAGCCGGTCATCATCGACATGGGTGACTTCTCGCGCGGCAGCTACCTGTTCGATGTCGGTCTGCTGTGCACCATTTACGGTGTGCCGGAACTCGGGATCAGCGAACTGGCCACGAAGATCCCCAACGAGCTGGGGCTGGCGCTGTGGGAACGTTTCGTGGCGCACTACTTCGCCGACAAGACGCCGGAGGAGTACGCGTTTTTCGACCAGAACCGCGCCTTTCTCGCGTCGCTGCGGCTGATCTACACCGTGACCTTCCTGCCGAAGATGCGGGACGCCTGCGTGCAGATGATCCGCGACACGCTGATGCCCCGCATTCGGCGGGAATATGCGGCATCTGGGGTGGGCGCCGACCTCGCTCCCCCCTCCGACGCGTGATGTCGATGCCACCTACCCCCACGCCGCTCGCCGACAGTCCGCTCTGGAACGCGGACCTCGCGCCGACCACGCCCACGACGCGAACGTGGAGCACGTACCACATCGCGGCCCTGTGGATCGGGATGAGTGTCGTGATCACCACGTACACCCTCGCGTCGGGACTCATGGCGCAGGGGATGACGTGGTGGCAGGCGATGCTCACGATTCTGTTGGGGAACGTGATCGTGCTGATTCCGATGATCCTGAACGCGCACGCCGGCACCAAGTACGGGGTGAGCTTTCCCGTGCTGTGCCGCGCCAGTTTCGGCGTGCGCGGCGCGAACGTGCCGGCGCTGCTGCGCGCAGCGGTCGCGTGCGGCTGGTTCGGCATCCAGACATGGATCGGAGCGCTGGCGCTCGACACGCTGGTGTCGGCGCTGTGGAGCGGCTGGAGCCGGATCGACGCACACACCGCCGTCGCCTTCGCGGCGTTCTGGCTGGTGCAGGTCGCGATCATCCTCAAGGGGACCGACGGGATCAAGCGGCTCGAGGCCTGGTCGGCCCCGCTGTTGCTGGCAGGCGGCGCCCTGCTGTTGCTCTGGGCCGTCCGCGCGGGCGGGGGACTCGGCGCCGTGCTGGCGCAGTCCACGGCGCTCACGAAAAGCCACGCCCGCTTCTGGACCATCTTCCCCGCCGCGCTGACCGCGAACGTGGGCTACTGGGCCACCCTCAGCCTGAACATTCCCGACTTCACGCGCTACGCCCGAAATCAGCGGTCGCAAATGCTCGGGCAGGCGCTCGGATTGCCCACAACGATGACGGCGTTCGCCTTCATCGGCGTGGCCGTCACGAGCGCCACGATCGGCGTGTTCGGGGAACCCATCTGGGATCCCATCGTGCTGGTGACGCGGCTTGGCGGCACCGGCGTGGTCGTCTTCGCCACGCTGATCGTTCTGGCCGCGCAGCTCACGACGAACATGGCGGCCAACGTGGTGTCGCCCTCCAACGATTTTTCGAATCTCCACCCGCGTCGGATCAGCTACGTCACGGGCGGGCTCATCACCGCCGTGATCGGCGTGTTGATGATGCCGTGGCGGCTCTATGCCGACGCCGCCGCGTACATCTTCACGTGGCTGTTGGGGTACTCCAGCTTGATGGGCGCGCTCGGTGGCATCCTGATCGTCGACTACTGGATCATCCGCCGCCAGCAGCTGCTGGTGGATGATCTGTTCCGCCCAGACGGCGCGTATCGCTACTGGCACGGGGTGAACCCGCGCGCGGTGGTCGCCCTTGTGGCGGGCGTGCTGCCCGTGGTACCCGGCTTTCTGCGGGCGGCCACGACCCCCGGCGGCATCGTGGCCAACCCGGGGCTGCTCGACACCCTGTACGCGTACGCGTGGTTCGTCACGTTCGCACTCAGTGCCCTGCTGTATGGGATCCTGATGCGCGGTCAACGGATCGCGCGGCCGTCACCCGCACCGCGCATCGCGCAAGGCTGATCACGGCGCAGGCAGTATCGCCGCGGCGGCGGTAGCTTGACCGTATGCATACTCCGCTGCGGCACCTCGGTTGGTTCGGTCGGTCCGGCCTCGCGCTCGTCGCGCTGTCCGCGGCCATGGCGTGCGGGTCGCGCGATGGGTTCTCCAGCGAAGAGTGGGTGGTGATCCGGTCACTCTCCCCGCTCCCGGCGCTCCCGGTGAATACCACCAACCGGTATCGCGACGTGCCGGCGGCGGCGGCACTCGGGCAGCAGCTGTTCTTCGACGCGCGCCTCTCCGGCCCGATTCAGGCGGGCACACCGCGCGAGGGGCAGCTGGGGGCGATCGGTGAGACGGGGAAGATCGCCTGCCGGAACTGTCACATGCCGGAGTCGGTGTGGCTCATCGACACGCGATCCGACAATGGCGGACCGGTGCCGCACGCCACGTCGCTGGGCTCGAAGTGGATGACGCGTAATGCGAGCAGCATCGTCAACACCGTCTTCTATGTGAATCCGCGCACGCAGGCGCACTGGCGCGAGAACGACGGGTATTCGAATTCCGAGTGGTTCGATGCGCAGAGCGAGCCGGAAGGACCGCCCGTACAAAACGGCAGCCGACTGCAACTCGTGCACCTGATTGAGCGCCACTACCGCGCCGAGTATACGGCGGCGTTTCCCGAGTGGCCGCTCGACCGCGCGCTGAGCGACACGGTGCGGTTCCCGTCCACCGGGTCGCCTTACACGGACACGGCCAACTGGAACCGCCTGTCCGCGTCCGACCGGGAGCTCGTCAACCGCGTGCTGGTGAACTACGGCAAAGCGATGGAGGCGTACCTGCGGACGCTCGTGAGCCGCAACGCGCCGTTCGACCGCTACGTGGCCGGCGAGGCGGCGGCCATCAGTGCGGAGGCGAAGCGGGGACTCGCCCTGTTCATCGGCAAGGCCGGGTGCGTACGATGCCACAACACGCCGTTGTTCTCCGACGACGACTTTCACGTGATCGGGCTGCGCGTGGACACCGCCCGCTCGCCGCACGCCGATCCGGCGGAAGTGGGGCTCGCCTTCAATCAGGCGCTCATCTGCGACAGCACCGTAGCCGGTGGCGACTTTCGCGTGAACGGGCATTTCAGCGACGACACCACCGTCGCGCACGATCGCACGTTCTGCTCACGCACCATTCCCCCCGGGCTGTGGCGCACGAAAGCGCTGCGTCAGGTGGCGCAGACGGCGCCGTATTTCCGCAACGGGCAGGCGGCCACACTGGAGGAGGTCATCGCGTTCTACGACCGCGGCGGTGATCCGGCCGGCACCTTCCTGGGCGGGCCCGCCGAGATCCGCCCGCTGCACCTGACGGGCGACGAGCGCGCGCAGCTCAAGGCGTTCCTGCTGACGTTGACCGGCGATCCCGTGCCCCCGTCGTTGCTGCGCGACACGCACAAGCGCTGAGGTGCCGCGTGGCCAGATCGACGCCCTCGACGAGGCTCGTGTCGTACGCGGCGGCGGCTTCTGACCACGACGGCACGATGCCGAGTGGAAGCGTGCTCGCGGCCAGGCTGGCTTCGGCTCCCGTACCGCCTTAAGGTACGCTGGCCATGACCACCGACTACGATCCGATCGCCGAGCACTACCGGCGGGCAAAGCAGCAGCCTTGGCGCGGATATCTCGAATCCCCCAGCCTGCTCGCGTTGATCGGTGATCCCGCCGGCCTGCAGGTACTGGACCTCGCATGCGGCGAAGGGTTCTACTCACGATTGCTGCGGCAGCGCGGTGCCGCCCGGGTCGTCGGCGTCGACCTGTCCGCTGCCATGATCGCCCTGGCCCGTGCGCAGGAGGCCGAGCATCGGCTCGGCATCGAGTATCAGGTTGGCGATGCGCGTCAGGTGCCATTGCACGGCGCGTGCGATCTCGTGGTGGCCGCCTATCTGCTCAATTACGCTCGCGACGGCGCCGAGTTACGCACGATGTACGAGGCGATCGCGCGCTATCTGAAGCCGGGCGGTCGCTTCGTCACGGTGAACACCAACCCGGCGCTCGACTTCGCCGGCGCCCCATCGTACCGGCGCTACGGGTTCGAGACCGCGCTGACGGGCGCCGCCGGTGAGGGGGCGCCACTCACGTGGACCTTCCACCTCCCCGACGGCTCGTTTTCCCTCGAGAACTACTGCCTCGGGGTCGAGGCGCACGAGACCGCGATGCGAGCCGCCGGCTTACGTGACATCCAGTGGCATACGTTGCAGGTGTCACCGGAAGGTATGGCGGCGATGCCAGCGGGCGAGTGGGACGTCTTTCTCGCCGCCCCGCCGGTCATCATGCTGGAGTGCCGCCGCTGACCGCGCGCGCGCGACCACCGGCGTGCTAGCGTCGGGTGAGCACGCCGCTCTGGGTGTTGTACTGCGCTGCCAGATCCCAGCGATAGGCCGTCGTGGGCTGCGTGATCGCGAAAAAGTCGAAGTTGCCGAACTGCCGGTCGCCGGCCGGGTTGAGCTTCGTCCATCCAGTGGTGCCGTAGTAGTTACCGGCCGCCGTCACGAACGCGGCCTTGAGCGCCGCAGGATTGCCCCGACCACCCGTGGTCTGATACGCCTGCGCGGTGAGCCACACGGCATCGTAGACCGCCAGGGCGAAGGCGTCCGGTTGCGCCTTGGCCACCGCCGCGATCCGCGTGGCCACGGGCTGCCAACGCGCGCTCGCCGCGTCGTCTACACCCGGCACGGGCGCCCAGAAGTTCACCTGCTTCGCGAACGCCGCCGCCTTGGTGTAGCTGCGCAGCGGCTCGCTCAGCGCGGTGCCGTCGGTGCCATACCAGCGTACCGCCGACAGCACAGGATCGCCCGAGGTGAGGTTGAAAATGTCCACCACCTCGTCGAATCCGGCGTGCGCAATCGCGACGCCGGCGGTGCCGCCGCGCTCAGCAATGGCCGCCTGCACCTGCGTTTTGAGCGCGGCCACCGCAGCCGCGTAGTCGGTGGTGGTCGCGGCGTACTCGACGCCGGGCTTCACGGTGCCGGCCGCGGCAAAAAGCGCCCGCGTGGCGACCTGCAGCCCCACGTTGCCGGCATCCTTGCGCCAGAACGGGATCACCGTCTTCACACCGTCAGCCTTCATGAGGGCCACGAGCGCAACGGCTTCCAGCGTGTCCGACGGCGTGAGGCGGAAGATGTTGTCGTTGGCGATCGCCAGCGTGCCAGCCGTACTGGACGGACTCACAACAAGCATGCCGTTCGCATCGACGAACGCCTTGAGCGCCGCCACCTCGGCGCTCGACTGCGGACCCAGCACCACCTCCACCTGCTTCGCCTTCAGCGCGCGCACGGCGGCAAGCGTGAGCGCGGTGTCCAGCTTGGTGTCGATGATGTCGGCGGCGAAACGCAGCCCACTGCCGGAGGCTGCGAGCGACTGATTCACGTCCTCGATGCCCACCTCCATCGCGGCCTTGCTGGTCACTCCCAGCGTGGCCCAGTTCCCGGAGACGGAGAAGACCCCGCCGATGGTGATCGTGGTGGTCGCGGCCGGGGCCGCGCTGGACCCGTCGCAAGCTGACACGACACCGGCGCTGAGCAGCAGGCACAACGCGGCGCTCGCGCGGCGTGCGCGCGACGGCAGGACACGACATGCGCCTCGGACGGCGCCGACCGATAGAGCGGTGATAGGCATAGACATGGGGGAAAGATAGAACCTCGTGACGTGAACCAGTGACCCCCAGGTCGTCAGGCGCGCCGCACCAGCGTGAGAATCGAGTACACCGCCACAGCCTCGTTGTCCTGATTCATCACCTCGACATCCCACTCCACCACGCCCTGCGGGATACCGCCCTCTGGCGTATCCTTGGCGGTCTTCTGCTTGACCGTGAGGCGCACGTGAATGGTGTCGCCCGGATACACCGGCTTGGTGAAGCGCAGCTTCTCCATGCCGTAGTTCGCCAGCACCGGACCGAGCGACGGTTCTACGAACAGACCGGCCGCCGCCGACACGATGAAATAGCCATGTGCCACGCGCCCCTCGAACACACCGTTGCTGCGCGCATCGTCGTCGCTCATGTGCGCATAGAACGTGTCGCCGCTGAGATTCGCGAACGCCTCGATATCCGCCAGCGTGATCGTGCGCGACTTCGTGATGAGCGTGTCGCCGATCTCCAGCTCGTTGAACGTTTTGCGGAAGGGATGCACGGCGTCGCTGTGCTCCTCGGCCCCCTTCGTCCATTCGCGCGTGATCGCGGTGATCATGCTCGGACTGCCCTGCAACGCCACGCGCTGCATGTAGTGCGTCACGCCGCGCGCACCACCCATTTCCTCACCCCCGCCCGCACGTCCCGGTCCGCCGTGTACCAGCTGCGGCAGCGGCGATCCATGCCCGGTGCTCTCCTTCGCGCTGGTCCGATCGAGCACCAGCATGCGGCCGTGGAATGCGGCCGTGCCGAGGATGACGCTGCGCGCGACGTGTGGATCGGCGGTCACCAGCGACCCCACGAGCGAACCCTTGCCCATGCGTGCCAACTGCACCGCTTCCTCGATCGAGTGATACGGCATGACCGTGTTCACCGGGCCGAACGCTTCGATGTCATGTGCTTCGAGACGCGTGAGCGGATTGTCGCACACCATGAGCATAGGCGCGAAGAAGGATCCCTTCTCGCGATCGGCGCCGACCACGTCGAAATCGCCGCCGCCGTACACCAACTCCGCGCCATGACGGATCATCTCGGCGGCCGACCGCACCGCGTTCACCTGCGCGCGGCTGGCCAGCGGGCCCATCCGCACGCCTTCGGCGGTCGGGGCGCCGATCGTGGTGGACGCCAGTCGCTTGGAGAGCGCTTTGATCACGTCCTCCTCAAGCCCGGCCGGCACGATCGAGCGACGGATGGCGGTGCACTTCTGCCCGGCCTTGGTCGTCATCTCGCGCGTGACTTCCTTGATGAACAGATCGAACTCCTCGGTGCCCGGCACGGCGTCGGGGCCCAGGATGGAGCAGTTGAGCGAGTCGGCTTCCATGTTGAAGCGCACGGAGTTCTTCACCACCGCGGCGGCACTCTTGAGCTTCTGTCCGGTGGCGGCCGACCCGGTGAACGCCACTACATCTTGCTCCTCGAGGTGGTCCAGCATGTCGCCGGCACTGCCGCACACCAGTTGAATGGCACCGGTGGGAAGAATGCCCGTGTCCACGATGGTGCGGAACACCGCCTCGGCGAGATGACTGCCCGCGGTGGCCGGCTTCACGATGCATGGCACGCCGGCCAACAGCGCCGGTGCCAGCTTTTCGAGCATGCCCCATACGGGGAAGTTGAAGGCGTTGATGTGCACCGCCACGCCTTCGATGGGCACCAGGATATGGCGCCCCACGAAGGTGCCGTTCTTCGACAACGGCTCGGTGGGCCCTTCCACGTGGAAGCACTCGTTGGGAAACTCGCGACGGCCGCGGCTCGAGTAGGCAAAGAAGGTGCCGATGCCGCCTTCGATGTCCACCCACGAGTCGGTCTTGGTGGCGCCGGTGAGATACGAGAGGGCGTAGAAGTCATCCTTGCGCTCCATCAGCACCTTGGCGATCGCCTTGAGCATGGCGGCGCGCTGATGGAACGTGAGGGCGCGCATGCTGGGGCCGCCCACCGAGCGGGCGTAGTGCATCATCGCCTTGAAATCGAGCCCGTCGCTGGACGACTCGCCGATCTTCTCGCCGGTGACGGCGTCGAACAGGTCGGCTTTGCGGCCGGTGCCTTCGACCCACTGACCCATCGCATAGTTCTTGAGCAGGTACATCACGTAGTTCCTCCCTCGCGGGTGTCCTTCCAGTTCTTCAACACGCTCGATTGCGTGGGGCGATCAACGGGGATTTCGCGCAACGGCTCAACCACGCGCCAACTCGCGCGCATCGCCGCCGGCAACTGCTGATACAACTGCGTGCCCGACGTCTTCCAGTCCAGCATGTCGTCGGTCACGTCCTTCACGATCTTGGCGGGATTCCCGACCACCACTTTGCGCGGCGGAATCTCCATGCCGGTAGGCACGAAGCACAACGCACCGACCACGCACCCCGCACCGACCACAGCGTTGTCCATGATCACGGCATTCATGCCGATCAGGGCGTTGGCGCCGATGTGTGCGCCATGCACGATGGCTCCGTGTCCGATGTGCGCGCTGGCCTCGAGCCGCACCACCACCCCGGGGAACATGTGAATCGTGCAGTTCTCCTGCACGTTGCAGCCGTCCTCGATCACGATACCGCCCCAGTCGCCACGGATGGCCGCACCGGGGCCCACGTACACGTCGCGACCGATGATCACGTTACCCGTGACCGACGCCTGTGGATGCACAAACGCCGATTCATGCACCACCGGAATGAAGCCATCAAATGCGTAGATCACGGCGCTCAGACCCGCTCGATGATCATGGCGAACCCCTGCCCCACACCGATGCACATGGTGCACAGCGCGTAGCGGCCGTTGCGACGGCGCAGCTCACGCGCGGCGGTGAGCGCGAGGCGGGCGCCGCTCATGCCGAGCGGGTGACCCAGCGCGATGGCGCCGCCGTTCGGATTCACCCGCGCATCGTCGTCGGCAATACCGAGTTCGCGCAGACACGCCAAGCCCTGTGCCGCGAAGGCTTCGTTCAGTTCGATGACGTCCATCTGCGCCAGCGTAAGTCCCGCCCGCGCGAGGGCCAGCCGCGACGCAGGCACCGGGCCCATCCCCATGATGCGCGGCTCCACGCCGGCGGCCGCACTCGACACGATGCGCGCCATCGGCGTCAGTCCATGCTGCGACGCGGCATGCCCCGACGCGATCAGCAACGCGGCGGCACCGTCATTCAGCCCGCTGGCGTTACCCGCCGTCACGGAGCCGTTCCCGTCGTGGCGGAACGCCGGCTTCAGCTTGGCGAGCGTCTGCATGGTCGTGTCGGGGCGCAGGAATTCATCCTGCGACACCAGCATCGCATCGCCCTTTCGCTGCGGGATCGACACCGGCACGATCTCTTCGGCGAGCCTTCCCTCGCGCTGCGCGGCGGCGGCCTTTTGCTGCGAACGCACCGCGAAGGCATCCTGATCGTCGCGTGACACGCCGTACTGCGCCGCTACGTTCTCCGCGGTCTCCCCCATGGAGTCGGTGCCGTGCAACTGCTTCATGCGCGGATTCACGAAGCGCCAGCCGAGGCTCGTGTCGAACAGTTGCACATCACGCGCGAACGGGGTGGCCCCCTTCGACATGACGTACGGCGCGCGGGTCATGCTCTCCACACCGCCGGCCACGTAGAGGTCACCTTCGCCGGCCTTGATGGCGCGCGCAGCGCTGGCGACGGCGTTCAGTCCCGAGGCGCACAACCGATTCACCGTTTCCCCGGGCACCGTGACCGGCAATCCGGCCAGCAGCGACGCCATGCGCGCCACGTTGCGATTGTCGTCGCCCGCCTGATTCGCGCAGCCGAGAATGACATCGGCGATCTGCGCCGGATCGAAGGTGGGGGACGTCTCGGCGACGCGCGCGAGCAGCGAGGCGATCGCGTGCGCGGCCAGATCATCGGCGCGCACGTGACTCAGGGCACCACCGATGTTGCCGATCGGCGTGCGCACTCCTTCGATGATAAAGGCGTCGTTCATGGTGTCTGGGTCACAGCTGATGGGGAATGGCCGTCCGATAGACCGTGCCGCGGAAATGACCGGCGATCACGTCGTCCTGATTGCGCACCGTCACGTCGCAGAACGCCAGCCGCTTGGTTGTACTCTGCTCGATCGCGATGGCGGTGAGCACGTCACCGGGACGCACCGCCACCGGAAAACTCACGGAGCAGTCGATGGCGACGCTCAGCAGGCCGCCGGCGTTGGTCGCGAAGGCGAACGCGCTGTCGGCGAGCGAAAACAGAATGCCGCCGTGTGAGGTGCCGAAGCCGTTGACCATGTCGTCGCGGATCGTCATGCGCAGGACAGCGCGTCCGACCGCCGCCTCGAGCACCTCGATGCCGAGCCACTGCGAAAAGCGGTCGCGCGTCATGAGTGCCGTCACCAGTGCCTCCGCCGCCGGGGGCGCCCCGGTGTCCGGCGGAACGGCGCCGGCCGCCGCGTTGTCGGGCGCGCTCACGAGTAGCGCCGCGGATCGAGCAGCGACGCTCCCGCCTGCACCGCGCGACGCAGTCGCATGCTGGGCCGATAGCGATCGTCGCCCGTTTCCGACTGCAGCGCCTGCAGCATGGCCAGCACGTTGGGCGCGCCGATCTCATCACCCCACTGCAGGAGACCGCGCGGATAGTTCACCCCGGTGGTCATGGCGAGTTCGATATCCTGCACCGACGCGAGTTGCAGATGCACGGCATCCACCGCCTCATTCACGAGCATGGCCAGCACGCGGTCCACGATCCGCTGTCCCAGTGCCGGATCGTCATGCGGCACCGGCGGCACGGTCCCCTCGCGGTAGTCGTAGAATCCGCGCTGGCTTTTGCGGCCCAGCCACCCGGCTTCCACCAGGCGCTGCTGGGCGTGCGACGGCCGGTAGCGCGGATCGAAAAACATGCCCTCGAACACCGAGCGCGTGACCGCGAAGTTCACGTCGAGCCCGATGAAGTCCATGAGCTCGAACGGCCCCATGCGGAAGCCGCCGATGGTGCGCAGCGCCCAGTCGATGGTGGCGCAATCGGCGAGCCCCTCTTCACGAATGCGCAGCGACTCACCGTAGAACGAGCGCGCCACGCGATTCACGAGAAAGCCCGGCGTGTCGGCCGCGAGGACCGTGATCTTGCCCCACGCGGTCGCGAGCGCCCGCGCGTCGGCGATCACCGCCTCGGACGTGGTGATGGCGGGGATGATCTCCACCAGCGGCATGATCGGCGCCGGATTGAAGAAATGCACACCCACCACGCGCTCCGAATGCGCGCACGAGCCGGCCAGCGCGGCAATCGAGAGTGAGGAGGTGTTCGACGCCAGCATGGCCGTGGGGGCCACGATCGATTCGAGCGCGCGCAACAGCTGTTGCTTCGCGGCGAGCTGCTCGACGATGGCCTCGATCACGATACCGCATGGGGTGAACGCGGCCAGCTGTTCGGCGCTCACGCCATCCACGTACGTGATGCGCGCCAGCACCGCGTCGGCCTGCTCGCGCGTCAGACGTCCCTTCTCCACATCGCGCGACAGCGCCTTCGCATGCCCTGTGCGCGCGCGCGCTATCGACGCCGGCTGCGCGTCGGCCAACACCACCACGTGCCCATGCGCCGCCGCCACCTGCGCGATGCCGGCCCCCATGGCACCGGCACCGACCACGCCTACGGCGATCTTCGCCATGCCACCCACTTCGAGCGTCGTCACGGGGCTCATGCTCCGCGGTACACGGGCGCCCGCTTCTCGAGAAAGGCGCGCACCCCTTCTTCGTAGTCGGCCGTCCGACCCGCTTCATGCATCGCCTGCGCTTCGACCTCGAGCTGTTCGTCGAGTGAATTCGCGAAGCTCGCATTCATGGCGCGCTTCGTGAGACCGAAGCCGCGCGTGGCCTGCGTGGCGAGCGACGCGGCCATCCCTTGCACCGTCGCCATCAGGTCGGCTTTGGGCGCGACGTCCCAGATCAGTCCCCACTCTTTCGCTTTCACCGCCGGCATTTTCTCGGCGAGGAAGAACATGCCCGTCGCACGCTGCGTCCCCACCAGTCGCGGCACGAAGAACGTGCCGCTCGTGTCGGGGATGAGCCCGAGTTTCGCGAAGCTCTCCACGAAGCTGACGTCGTCGGCCGCGATCGTGAGGTCGCAGGCGAAGGCCAAGTTCGCACCGGCGCCGGCGGCGATGCCGTTGACGGCGCACAACACCGGCTTCTCGATGGTGCGAATCGCGCGGATGATCGGGTTATAGCAGCTCTTCACGATCTCACCGATGTCCGGCATCGGCCCGTCGCCCTGCGGCAGCGCTTCCGCCAGATCCTGCCCGGCGCAAAATCCGCGGCCGGCACCGGTCAACACGATCGCCCGCACGGCGGTATCGGCCGCGGCCGCGTTGAGCGCCGCCAGCAGCGCAGCCGCCATCTCGCGATTGAAGCTGTTGAGGACATCGGGGCGATGCAGCGTCAGGGTCAGGACACCGTCGCGCTGATCGACGAGCAGGGAGGGAGTAGATGAGGACATATATAAAAATACCATTCTCCCCGCGCGCGAGGGCCAACAATGCGACTGGTACCTTCGTCCTCGGAATGACACGTCCGGCACTCGCCACGCGGCGTGTAAGGCGATACCGTCGTGCGTGGCGACACGTTCGGGACCCTCAACGGCCGAGCGGGTATACCGATGATCACGTCAGGAGCGCGGGTGGCCATGCTGGGGAGGCGCGGCGTGATTCCGGGGCTCGCCGTCTCGACGCAATGATGGCGGGTCCGCTCCCGATATCGGGGTGCTTCCAGCAGATTACTCGGATATGCCTGCCAAGCCCGCTGTCCGGCCAGCCACCCGCGCCCCGTCTGCTGCACCGACGACTCCCCGCCCCGGGTTCGACTGGCGTCGCATCGCCTACCACACGCTCGTCTCGCGCTCGCTCGACGACGTCGAAGAAACGACCAACCGCCTGCGCAATTCGGTGCCACGCGAGCATCTGGTGTTGTACCAGTTCTCGGCGCGCGGCCACGACATGGCCCAGGTGATTCTGGGTTCTCTCATCGATGGCCTCCACGATGGCGCGGGGGCGTACTACCGTTCGCGGCCGTTCCTGCTGTCGGTCGGCTTGTCCATTCCCGATGCGTTCGGCAGTCCGCTGGGCCGTGCCGGTGGATTCAGCGACGGTCGCGACATCGGCGTCGTGTGCAACCTCCCGAATCGCGCCGGGTGTACCGTGTTGCCGATGTCTGGCGATGTCGGCTCCCAGTACACGCCAGCCGCCGGCTGGGCGCAGTCGATCACGTATCATCGCGATAGCCTGGGCAACGCGAGCTACGCCGGCTGCATGAGTGTGGCATTGGGTGGCGACGCCTCCGTGGCCACGAGCGGGTTCTGGGCCGCGCTCACGATGGCGACCACGCTCAAGTTGCCGATGCTGTTCTACATCGAGGACAACGATCTCGGCATCAGTGTGCGGGGCGACATGCAGACGCCGGGCGGCGACATTGCGCGCAATCTCGCGGCGTTCGGCAATTTGTTTCTTCGCAACGGCAGCGGCACGGACCCCCATGAGGCGGCCGGCCTTCTGCAGGAGGCCGTCGCGCATGTGCGCAGCGGCGAGGGCCCCGCATTGGTACGGCTCACGGTGCCGCGCCTGAGCAGTCATTCGGGACCGGACAACCAGAAAGGCTACCGCACGGACGCCGAGATCGCCGCCGACCAGGCGCGCGATCCGTTGCCGCGGCTGCGCGACTATCTCGTGCCCGCCCTCATGTCGTCCGCGGAGTGGGCGGAGCTCGAGGCGGAGGTCGCGCGTGACATCGCGGCCGGACTCGAGGAAGCGCGTGCGCGCGCCATCCCGAATCCCGCCACGATCGCCCAGCATGTGATGGCCGACGAGTCCCCCGACGTCGCCGAGGCGATGGGGGGATTGTCGCGCGCCGAACGCGCGGCGCTGTCCGGCACGGACACGCCGAGCGACGAGGGGGAACTGCTGCGGTACGCGGAAGCCATCCGCCGCACGTTGCACCACGAACTCGCGGTGAATCCCAAGGTGGTGGTGTTCGGCGAAGACGTGGGGCGCAAAGGCGGCGTACACCTGGTGACCGAAGGGCTGCAGAAGCAGTTCGGTAACGCGCGGGTGTTCGACACCAGCTTGTCTGAGGAAGGGATCATCGGTCGGGCCGTCGCGATGGCCATCAGCGGCCTGATGCCGGTGGCCGAGATTCAGTTCCGCAAATACGCCGATCCGGCCACGGAGCAGCTCAACAACACCGGCACCATGCGGTGGCGCACGGCCAACCGGTTCGCGGCCCCGATCGTGGTGCGCATGCCGGGCGGATTCGGCAAGGATGTGGGCGATCCGTGGCACAGCCTGAGCGACGAGGTCCGCTTTGCGCATGCCTACGGCTGGCAGGTGGCGATGCCATCGAATGCGGCCGATGCCGTGGGATTGCTGCGCGCCGCGATGCGCAGCCCCAACCCCACCATCTTCTTCGAACACCGCTCGTTGCTGATGACCGGCGACGGCAGCGCCCGCTACCCGGGTGACGACTACGTGCTGCCGTTCGGGAAGGCGCGGGTGGTGCGCGAAGGGACAGACCTCACGGTGGTGTCGTGGAGCGCGATGCTGCATCGCTGCCACGAGGCGGCCGAGGCGTTCGGCGATCAGGTGGAAGTGATCGACCTCCGGACCATCTCACCGTGGGACCGGGAGACCGTACTGGCGTCCGTGCGGAAGACCGGGCGCTGCCTGATCGTGCACGAGGACAACATGACGGCCGGGTTCGGGGCCGAGATCGCCGGTGTGCTGGCGCAGGAGGCATTCTGGCACCTCGATGCGCCGGTCCGCCGCCTCGCCCCAATGGACATCCCGGTGCCGTATCACACGGTCTTGCTGGAAGCGGTCGTGCCGGGCGTGGAATCGATCCGGGCCGAGATCGAGGCGCTCCTCTCGGTGTAGCAACGGCAGGCGTCACCTGACGACCCCAGCAATGACGCCTCTGGTCTCGCGATATGTGACCGGCCGGACCCGTTGTGATATATCGCACCGACCCGAATTGACTTACGATACAAGCGCCCCGTCCGGACCATTCCCGGGCGGGCGTCCGGGCCAATGCTACGCCCGGTCTTTGGTACTTTCGCACAGGATTCTATGACAAAACGACTGATCGGTCTCTCGCTGCTGTCGGCGATCGTAGCGGTCCCCGCGGTTCAGGCTCAGAGCCTCGGCCAGCGCATCGAAGTGGGCGCCTTCGGGCAGTACACCAAGATCGACGACAACATTCGCATCGATAACGTGGCCGGCATCGGCGCGCGTGCGGATCTCTCGGTGTACAAGTGGCTTGGTGTCGAGGGCGACATCCAGGTTGGCAGCACCAAGGCCAACCGCGCGCCCAGCGAGAACATCACGTACCGCCCGTTCCGCGGTCTGGCCACGCTGACCGTCCCATTCGTTCCGTCGAAGAAGGCCGCGCTGGTGCTTGGCGCCGGTTATCTGAACTCGGTGTACGCGGGTCGCAGCACGCCGAACGAATACGAAGACGGCATGACGGGTCTTGTGGGCCTGAAGCTGTGCTCGAGCGGCCGGTGGGGCGCACGCATCGACGGTATTGTCGACAACAACCCGTCGCCGAACGAGCAGAATCTCGAAGGCACGTCGCGGAACCTCGGCCTCCGCGCCGGTGTGACGTACGCGCTCCGCGGTGGTTGCGCGACCGTCGAACAGTTCGATTGGGCGCTCAAGATCGATCCGGCCACGGCCACGATCACGCGTGGCAGCAACCGGCAGTTCGCGCTGTCCGCCGCCGACATGAAGGCGCGTCCGATCGAGATGCGGAAGGTGATGAACCTGACGTGCTCGTCGAGCGATGCCGCGGTCGCCACGGTCGACAACAGCGCGAAGGTTACCGCCGTGAAGTACGGCACGGCGACGATCACCTGCAAGGGGATCGTGAAGAAGATCGAGCGCTCGGCTTCGAGCACGGTCACGGTGCCGCCTCCGGCGTGGACCCTGACGCTCACGCCGGCCAGCGGTTCCACCGATGTGGGTATGACGCTGCCGTTCACGGCGAAGGCCGTTGACGCGGACAACGTCGATCTCGGTGCGGTGACGTGGAGCTCGGCCAACGCCTCGATCGCGTCGGTCAGCAATGGCACCGCGACGTGCCACGCCGCCGGCTCGACCTCGATCACGGCCGCGAAGACGGCCTACGGCAGCTCGCAGTCCAAGTCGGCCACGGTGGAATGCAAGGCCGTTGCCGCGGCGCGTGTCGCCCTCGACGAAACGTTGTTCGACTTCGACAAGGCGATCGTGCTGAAGTCGGGGATGGATACGCTCAAGGTGGTGCTCGACGCCATGATGCGCATGCCGACGCTGCGCGTGTCGGTGGAAGGACACACCGACTGGTATGGCGATGAGGCGTACAACAACAAGCTGGCCAAGACCCGCGCCGCCGCGGTCATGGCACGGTTGCTGAAGCTGGCTGGCAAGGACGCCGCATCGATCAAGGATCGCATCGTGTCGTCGAGCTTCGGCGAACAGTGCATCATCGCGCCGAATGGCGACGCCGACCCCGGCCCGCCGCGTCCCCGCGTCTCGAAGTCCAACAAGGCCGCGCAGGCGCCGAACCGTCGCGTGGAGATCTGGCAGCTGTTGGACGGCAAGGGAGCACCGACTGCGTGCCGCTCGGCGGAAGAGCGCGCCGGTCACATGCCGTTTGGTGATCTCAAGTAAGGCTTGGTGCTGACAGTTTGAAACTGCCAACGGCTTAGGGGGCAGGGAAGGAGAGAAAAAGGGAGGAGGATGCAGGTGTACCGCGCAAGCGGTTGCTGCATCCTCCTCCCTGACACCCTCCTCCCTGCCCCCTAAGCCGTTGGCAGTTTACAGCGCCTTGAACTCATCAAACGGCTGCCTACACGCATTGCATACGTGGATCGCCTTGCACGCCGTGCTGCCGAATTCGCTTTGCAATCGTGTGTCGCTCGAACCGCAGAAGGGACAGGGCACCGCCACGCGGGCGCGGGTGAGCGTGATCAGCCCCTGAGGTTCGGCGCGCCCCGGCGGCGCGATGCCGTAGGCACGAAGCTTCTCGCGGGCGTCGGGGCCGATCCAGTCGGTGGTCCAGGCAGGGGACAGCACCAGCTTCACCTGCACGTCACGCACGCCGCGCTCGAGCAGCGCGGTGCGGATGTCGGCTTCGATCTCGCGCATGGCCGGGCACCCCGAGTACGTCGGGGTGATCGTGATCGTGACCGCGTCGTTCTGAATGGCGACGTCACGTACGATGCCCAGCTCGACCACGCTGATGACCGGCACCTCGGGGTCCATCACCGTGTTGAGGACCCCGTATACCTCGTCTGGGCTCAGCATGGGGGGCCGCCTACCAGGAGGCGCCAGGATGCGAGCGCGCCACGATCTGCATGGCCGCCAGCATATGCCCCAGTGATTCGGTGTGAAAACCGCGCCGTCCGCCGCGGCGCATGGCCGGGTCGGTGGGGAGCGTCAGCGTGGCGCGCTGCACCACGTCCTTCACCATCGTCAGCCACAACGAATGCAGGGCGTCGTGATCGATCGCGATGAAGGCTTCGGCCGCGACGGCGTCATCAACGGCATCGTGATCGAACAGTTCACCGGTGTAGCGCCAGAGCGAATCGAGCGCCTGCTGCGCACGCTGCTGGCTCTCTTGGGTACCGTCGCCCAACCGCACCACCCACTCGCTGCTGTGGCGCAGGTGGTACTTGTCTTCCTTGAGCGACTTCACGGCGATCGCTGCGAGCCCTTCGTGCTCGCAGCGCGAGAGCGCGTCCCACAGCAGCACGCTGTAGGCGTCGAACAGAAACTGCCGCACCATCGTGACGGCGAAATCGCCGTTGGGAACTTCCACCAACAGCGCGTTGCGATACGCCACGGCGTCGCGGAAGTACGCGAGCTTGTCGGCATCGCGTCCCTCCCCTTCAAGATCGCCGGCCAGCGCGAGCAGGGAGCTGGCGTGCCCGATCAGATCGAGGGCGATGTTGGACAGTGCAATGTCCTCTTCGAGGATCGGCCCATGGCCACACCACTCCGACAGCCGGTGCCCGAGCACGAGGCGATCGTCGCCCAGACGCAGCAGGTACTCGAACAACGGATTGGCGACCGGCGTACGGCGCGGTGCGGCCACCTGGAACGACGGTTCGGTCATCAGCGACTCAGAAGATGCGCACGCCACGCGGCGCGATATAGAACTGCGGATGACGATACGGCTTGTCGTTGCCCGGATCGAAGAACGGGCCGGCATCCGACGGCGCCGACGCCACGATCGCGGCGCTCGGCACCACCCACAGATTCACCGCTTCGCCGCGACGCGCATACACGTCGCGCGCGTTCTGCAGCGCGAGCTCGCCATCGGGGGCGTGCACGCTGCCGGCGTGTTCGAACGGTTCACCCTTGTTGGGCTGCGTAAACACTTCCCAGAGGGGCCACTGATTGTCTGCCATGATCGGGATCCGGTGATCAGGCCGCAGCCGTGGAGGAACGCGCCTGCTGCTTCTCGGCATATGCCGTGGCCGCCGCCCGCACCCATGCGCCGTCTTCGTGCGCCTTCCGACGTGCCTCGAGCCGTTCGCGATTGCACGGACCGTTGCCCTTCAGGACTTCGAAGAACTCGCTCCAATCGATCTCCCCGAACACCCAGTTGCCGGTGGCCGGGTCGAGATGCAGATCCGGATCCGGCACGGTGATGCCGATGGCAATCGCCTGCGGCACGGTGAGATTCACGAAGCGCTGGCGCAGTTCGTCGTTCGTTTTCCGCTTCACGCGCCACTTGAGCAGCTCGGCGCTGTTCGGCGAATCGGTATCGCTCGGACCGAACATCATGAGCGACGGCCACCAGAAGCGGTTGAACGCTTCCTGCACCATCGCCTTCTGTTCCGGCGTGCCATTGGCCAGCACCGAGCAGATCTCGTAGCCCTGACGCTTGTGGAAGTTCTCTTCCTTGCAGATGCGCACCATCGCGCGGGCGTACGGGCCATACGACGCCTTCGCCAGCACGGTCTGGTTCACGATCGCGGCGCCATCCACGAGCCACCCGATCACGCCCATATCCGCCCAGGACAGCGTGGGATAGTTGAAGATGCTCGAGTACTTCGCGCGCCCGTCGAGGAGCGCTTCGACGAGGTCATGCCGATCGACACCGAGCGTTTCGGCGCCGCAGTAGATGTACAGTCCATGCCCGGCTTCGTCCTGCACCTTGGCGATGAGCGACATCTTGCGGCGCAACGAGGGCGCGCGCGTGATCCAGTTGCCCTCGGGCAACATGCCGACGATTTCGGAGTGCGCATGCTGCGACATCATGCGCGTCAACTGCTTACGATAGCGCTCCGGCATCCAGTCCTTCGGCTCGATGCTTTCGCCAGCGGCGATGCGAGCTTCGAAGGCAGCCAGGAGGGCCGGATCCTCGGTGGGGACGGGCAGGTTCTGGTCCATGTTCGGAATGTACCCACCGCAAACGGGGTTCGACAATCGGAACGCGACGCTATTTTGCAGCGATGACCACAGACGCTCCCCTCCCCGCCAACAGTCCGGACGGCTACGTCCGAACTGACATTGCCGACGGTATCGGCCGCATCGAATTCTTTCATCCGAAGAGCAACGCGCTACCGAGTGCGATCTTACGCGATCTCGCAGCGGCCGTCACGGCGGTCGGCGCCGACCCGGCTGCGCGTGTGATCGTACTGCAGAGCGGTGGCACCGGCCCGTTCTGCGCGGGTGCGTCATTCGACGAACTCACCGCGATTGCCACGCCGGAGCAGGGTCAGGAGTTCTTCAGCGGGTTTGCCCGTGTGATCCTCGCCATGATCCGTGCTCCGAAGTTCGTGATCAGCCGCGTGCACGGCAAAGCGGCGGGGGGCGCGGTCGGACTCATCGCCGCCTCCGACTTCAGCATGGCGGTCACCAAAGCGTCGGCCAAGCTGAGCGAGCTGGCGGTTGGCATCGGTCCATTCGTGGTCGGTCCGGTGATCGAGAAGAAGATCGGACTGGCGGCCTTCGGCGCGATGTCGGTTGACGCCGACTGGCGCGACGCGGCGTGGGGCGAACGGCACGGCCTGTACGCGAAGCTGTTCGACGATGTCGCCGCCATGGATGACGCCGTCACCGCACTGGCGACTACGCTCGCCGCCTCCAATCCGGAGGCGATGGCGATGCTCAAACGCGTCTTCTGGGCGGGCACGGACACGTGGGATGCACTGCTTGCCGAGCGCGCGTCGATGAGTGGCACGCTGGTGCTGTCCGAGTTCACCCGGAACGCGATCGGCGCCTTCAAGTCCCGTTAGAAGCGAAGCGCGACCGTGACCCCGGCGGGGCCGCGCCGATCGAACCAGGGCGCGACGGCCACGGCGGACGCGGCACTGCCGAGGCTCGTGCTCCGTGATCGGCGCGCCACGATCGTCGCGCCGCGCTGCGAGCGATTGGCCGACACCACCGCGTCAATCAGGCCGATGACGGTGACGGCGGCCGCGGCGCCCACGCCGACCGTGAAGAACGCGCGCTCCTGTGTGGTTCGCGTGTACGGCGCGGGGGCCCCGTTCGGGTCCACATATGCGATGGTGGCCGTCGTGGTTTGTGGCGTGAACGCGAGTCCGGTCGCGCCGCCAGCCGCGGCGAGGACGAGCACGCCGCGCACCGGATGGCCGGTGTAGAACTGCCCAAAGCCCGGCAGGAGGCTGCGCAGGAAGGCAACGCCCGGCCGGTACACGGGGCGGCGCAGCACTTCGATGGCACGCCCGACTTCGACGCGATCGTCGACCGTCGGCGCATTGGCACGATAGAGCTCAAGATCCTGCAGCGCGCTGGCGCGCGATCCGTTGGCGGCGCGGGCCAACCCACGATTGAAGTATCCCTCTGACGCCGTCGGCGCGTCGCGCACCACATCGTCGAACGCCCGGATGGCCGCCTCGTAGCTGCCGTCATCGAAGAGGGCGAGGCCAAGACGAAAGGCTACCTGCACATCGGCCGCCCGGCGTTGCGCGGCCGCCGGCACGATCCGTTGCAGGCGATCACGCACATCGACGGCTTCGCGTCCGGCCGGCGACAGCGAGAGGTATCGACAGAACTCCGCGATGGCTTTCGCCGAGTCGGCGAGTTCCTCGTGCGCGCGGCCGAGGTCGTACGCGATGCGCTCATCACCCGGATTGAGTACCGCCGCGCGGGCAAACGCGTCGCGAGCGGCCGTCTGGTCGCCGATCAGCGCGGCTTCCTGCCCTGCCGCGGCGAGACGACGTGCCTCGGCGTTGTCGCGTCTGACGGCCTGCGCCTGCCCGATCACGGGCAGTGCACAGCCAGGAGCCGCGCCCGTGGTCAGCGTACGCTTTGCCGTCAGGCTCGGCGCGCTGCTCTGGGCCCGGATCGGCGCCCCACACACGGCGATGCCGACGAGCGTTCCGGCGAGGCGTCGCGCCATGCGTCGCGTCAGGCGCGCCAGCACGCGCACCTCAGCGAACCGTGATCGAGATTGATGCACTGATGCCCTCGGAAGTCGCGGTGATGATGGCGGTGCCGCTCCGGACGCCGACCACGACGCCGGTGCTCGACACGAACGCCACATTCTCGTTGGAGCTCCGCCAGGTGATGGTGCGGCCGGACAGCGGTGCCCCCGACGCATCGCGGAGCGATGCCACCAACTGGACGCTACTGTTTTGCCCGATCAGCGAATTGACCGGTGCGATCGTGATCGATGCAACGGCTGGCACGCTGACGGTCACGGTACTCGTCGTGGAAATCCCTTCACTCTCGGCGACGACCAACGCCACGCCGGGTGCCACGCCGGTCACGACACCCGTTTGGCTGACGGTGAGGACGCTGGTCGCCCCGCTGCGCCACGCGATACTGCGTCCGGTGAGCTGCGCGCCGTTGGCGGCCCGCGCCACGACCGAAAACGATTGGACCTCGCCGACGGACAGCGACGCCGACGCGGGGGTGATCTCCAACGCGGCGATCGGCAGGGGCACGACCTGTACGCTGGCCAGACCGGTCTTTCCCTCGCTTGCCGCCGTGATGCGCGCGTTCCCCGGCGCAAGCGCGGTGACCACGCCGGCCGCCGTCACGGACGCCACGGCTGGCGCGTCGCTCGCAAAGGTGACCGGGCGGTTGGTCAGGACGTTGCCGTTGTTGTCCGTGATTTGCGTTTGCAACGTGAGCAGCGATCCAACCGTGAGCGTGGAGACGCTGGGCGTGAGCGAGACCGCACCGGCGGCCCGTGCTCGCACAACGACGGTTACCGTCCCGACGCGCCCCTCACTCGACGCGGAAATCGTGGTGGATCCCGGCTGCAAGGCGATGACATTGCCGGTGGCCGTCACGGCCGCCACCGTGACGGCGCTCGAGCTCCACGCCACCACGCGACCGAGCAACACCGCGCCCGCGGCGTCGCGCAGCGTGGCCGTAAACTGGCGATCGGTACCCACGGTCAACGTATCCAACCCGGGCGTGATCGAGACCGACTGAATGGGGGGCAGTGTGATCGTCACGGCGGCTTGCGCCGTGCGCCCCTCACAGGTCGCGGCAATGGTGGCCGCACCGGGGGCAACACCGGTCACGATTCCCTCGGCGTCGACACGCGCGACCGTGGGGTCACTGCTCGACCAGGTAATGCGTCGTCCCACGAGCGCCACGTTGTCGGCGTCGAGTGGCTGCGCGCGAACCAGCACCGTCCCCCCGACGCGGACGGCGGCGATGGCCGGCGTGACGACCAGGGAGGCCACCGGTCGCTGCGTTACGGTGACGGTGGTCGTGGCGCTCACGCCACGGGCGCTCACGGCGATCCGTGCCGCCCCGGGCGCCGTCGCGGTGACCACGCCAGTTGCTGACACCGTGGCCACCGACGCGTCGCTGCTTGACCAGGCGAGCGGCGAGACGGGGACCGCATTGCCATTGGCATCGAGGGCGCGCGCACTCAGCACGACCGTCGCACCGGCCCGAAGCGTCGGCGACGGGGGGGTGAGCTCGACCGACGCAACGGACGGATCACCGACGATCGGTTCCGCGCAGGCCAGCACCATGAGGGCGCCGGCCACGCACAGACGTGTGAGCGGACGACTGAGCCGATACCTGATGGTCATGGTGTCACCGTGAGGTCCGCCGTGCCGCTCCGCCCTTCACTGGTGGCGGTGATCGTGGTGGTGCCGGCGGTGAGGGTGGTCACCACGCCGCTGCTGTTCACCGTGGCGACGGCTGTGTTCGAGCTGCTCCACGTAATGGTGCGGCCGGTGAGCACGGTGTTCGACGCATCGCGTGTGACCGCGCTGGCTTGCGAAGTGGCGCCCACGGCGACCGAAGCAGGCGTAAGCGTGACCGACACGGTTGCGACTGGCGCCACGGGCGCGGTCACCGTGAGCTCGGCCGTGCCACTCTGCCCTTCACTCGTGGCGGTGATCGTGGTGGTGCCGGCGGTGAGGGTGGTAATCAGGCCACTGCTGTTCACCGTGGCGACGGCTGTGTTCGAGCTGCTCCACGTAATGGTGCGGCCGGTGAGCACGGTGTTCGACGCATCGCGCGTGACGGCGCTGGCCTGCGACGTCGCGCCTGCGGTGATAGAGGTGGGCGTGAGCGTGACCGACACGGTCGCCACCGGCGCGATCACGGTCAGGTCCGCGGTGCCGCTCTGCCCTTCACTCGTGGCCGTAATCGTCGTGGTGCCGGCGGTGAGGGTGGTCACCACGCCGCTGCTGTTCACCGTGGCCACCGCCGTGTTCGAACTGCTCCACGTAATGGTGCGGCCGGTGAGCACGGTGTTC
>CANHNQ010000011.1 GCA_947462095.1 Gemmatimonadota bacterium | reverse complement strand
GGGGCGCGACAATCACTGGCCGTTGGGCGGCCAGGCTGACCGACAATCGATGGGGTGGGGCGTGGGCGAGCAAGAACGGGAAGAGACGTCGCCAGGGGCGACGCGGAGCCAGCACGTGGTGCTGCAGGGGCCCGCAGATCTGCGGATGATGACGGCCGCCATGCGTCCGGGGATCGAGCGCAGCCGTCGCCTGCAGGGCGTCGCGGCGCCGGCCTGCCTGGTGATCACCCCCACGGTCGAACAGGCCCTCAGCGTGGCAGAACAGGCGCGCTTACTGCTGGCCGACGACAGCCTCCGAGTCGTCCCCGTCACCTCCGCGACCCGCGCCCGCCGCGTCCTGGCCACCGGCCCGGTGGCCGTGGTCACCGGTACGGCCGCCGACCTTCTCGCGCTTCGCACGGAAGCCGGCATCGACCTGCAGCAACTGCAGGTGCTCGTAGTGTTCAGCCTCGACGAGATCCTCGCCGATAAGATGGGCGATACCCTGCAGGCGCTCCTCGGCGATTCGCCGGAGGACATGATGCGCGTCGGTACCATCGACAGCGAGTCGGACGAGATCGACGCCTTTCTCGAAGCGCAGATGCGTCGCGCGCGTCGCCTCACGCCGATGCTCGTCGGGGATGCACCGCTCGCGATGACGCCGAGCTTCGTGATCACGTCGGCATCGGGACGCGCGGATGCATTGCGCGCGATTCTGGATGAAGTCGATCCGCCGTCGGTCGTGGTTGTGGCGACGACCGACGCGGGGCAGCGCGAGGCGCAGAGCGCCATCGCGCGCATCGGGATGGTCATCGATGGGCTGAACGTGCAGGTCGTGCGTCAGGCCACGTCGCAACACGTCGCGTTGGTGGTGCTCTGGGAATCGCCGATGTCGTACGATGCACTCGTGGACGCACTGTCGGCCCGTCCGGTGGACGCTGTCGCGCTGCTGATGGCCGATGAACTCGCCGCCTTCCGTCGCATGACGAACGGGTTGGCCGAGGCGTGGACGCCGGCAGTGCGCAAGGCAAAGGCCGAGAGCCGCGTGCAGGCATTGCGGGCGGCGCTCCGCACGACGCTCGCCAGTTCGGGCGGCACCTCGGCCAGTGAAATGGCGCTGCTGGCGCCATTGCTCGACACCCACGACTCGCTCGAGATCGCCGCGGCGGCGCTGCGGTTGTACGAAGGCGCACGCCGTGAGCTGGTCACCGCGCGGACGAAGGCCACCACCGCCGGCCCGGTGCGCACGCCCCTCGCCGCCGGCCATAAGCCGGATGCGCCGGTCGTTGACGGCAAGCAGCGCGTGTTTCTGGCCGCGGGTAAGCGCGACGGCGTGCGCGTCGGCGATATCGTGGGTGCCGTCGCGAATGAGGCGGGTATCCCGGGCGACCGGATCGGCCAGGTGGAACTCTTCGAGTCGCACGCGATCGTGGAGCTCAGTGCCGACGATGCCGCCAAGGCGGTGCAGGCGCTCGGATCGGTCTCGCTCCGTGGCCGTCGACTCAGTGCCCGCATCGACGAGCGCAGCGGCGACGCGCCGCGCGGCGGAGATCGTGGTGGCGACCGCGGAGCGCGCGGTCCTCGCAGCGAGCGCACGTTTGGCCCGCCGCGGCGCGATGCCGGCGACCGTCCGTCCCGCGGTGCCGATCGCGGCGACCGGCCGGCGCGGCCGGCGTTCGGCGGAGATCGTCCGCCCCGCCCGTCGTTCGGCGGGGACCGGGGCCCGCGCCCTGAGGGCCGTGGTGGCCCGCCGCGCGGAGGGAATGATCGCCCCCCGCGCGCCGACGACGAGCGCCGAGCGTTCGGCGATCGTCCGGTGCGTGAGCGCGCCGAAGGGCGCGCCGAATGGTCGGAGCGCGGGGCCCGCATGCAAAACGCCAGTCGGAAGCCGCGTCCGATTCCCGACGGGAATCCCGACGGGAATCCCCACGGGAGCAGCGAGGGCTGATCATGAGCGGCAGCTTCCAGGTCTCCGGCGGGTGGATGGAGGTCGTCGCTGGTTCGATGTTCAGCGGCAAGACCGAAGAGCTGTTGCGGCGCGTGCGGCGGGCGACCATCGCCCGCAAGCGCGTGCAGGTGTTCAAGTCGCATCTCGACGACCGGTACGCCGGGCTCTGGAATGTCTCCAGCCATGACCGGCGGACCTTCGAGGCGATGCCCGTCGACTCGTCGTCGCAGATTCTGCTGCGTCTCGATCCGATGGCGCAGGTCATTGCCATCGACGAGGCGCAGTTTCTCGACGCCGGGATCGTGCAGGTGGCGTCGAGTCTGGCGGACCGCGGCCGGCGAGTGATCCTCGCCGGTATCGACAGCGATTTCCGCGGCGAACCGTTCGGCCCGATGCCGCAGCTCATGGCGGTCGCGGAAATGGTCGACAAGCTGCACGCGATCTGCGTGTTGTGCGGGTCGCCGGCCAGCCGCAACCAGCGGCTCATCGGCGGCAAGCCCGCGCCGTACGACTCGCCCACCATCATGGTGGGCGCGGCCGACTCCTACGAAGCGCGCTGCCGCGCCTGCCACGTTGTGCCGCGTCCCGCCGAAGGTCAGCCGCGGCTGCTCTAGCCGCCGCGGCCCGACGCCAGTGGGTCAGTTCGACGTGCGCGCGAGTGCCAAGGCGATCGCGTCGGCGAGCTGCCCGCGCGAGAACGGCTTGGTCACGAAGGGCACCTGTCGCGCCTCGATGGCCGCGCGGGCCCCGGGGTCCACGCTGTAGCCGCTCACGGCCACGATCGGCATGGCCGGATAGCGAGCGGCAACCACGTCCATCAACTCCAGCCCGTTCATCCCCGGCATCGTCAGATCGGTGATCATCAGCGAGATCGTGGCGGCATGGGACTCCAGCACCTCCAGCGCGTGCGGCGCCGACGGCGCCACCACGACAGCGTGTCCGAGCTTCTGGAGCGTACGGCGACCCAGATCGAGCAGCATCGGATCGTCATCGACGAGCAGCACGCTGCGCGCGGCCGGCACGGCGATGGCGGGCACCGTCGGCACGCTGCGCGGCGTCATGCGCGCCGAGGACAATGGCGTGACACGCGGCGAGGATAACGGCGTGACACGCGCCGAGGACAACGGCGTGACACGCGGCGAGGACAACGCCGCCGGGAAAAACAACCGCAGCGTGGTCCCCTCGCCCGCTGCCGACTCGCACTCGATGAAGCCGCGGCTCTGATGCACCAAGCCGTGCACCGAGGCGAGCCCCATGCCCTTGCTGCCACCGAATTCCTGCGTCGAGAAGAACGGCTCGAACAGACGGGCCTTGAGATCGTCGCGAATGCCGGTGCCGGTGTCAGAGACGGACAGCACGGCAAACGGACGCGGCTCGTCGGTGCGCTGCCCCTGCGGATGCCGGGCGTGCACGAGTGCCGTCGCCACTGACAGCGTTCCACCGCCGTCCTTCGCGAGCATCGAGGCACGCGCGTTATCCACGAGCGCCTGCAGCGCATCGAGCAGGCGCGTGCGGTCGACGACCGCGGTCACGGGCGCGGCGCTGAGATCGAGGCGCACATCGATCGACCGCGGGACGATCTCGCGAATCATGGGCAGCTGATCGCCAAGCAGCTGGTTGAGTTCGACCGATTCCGCCCGCAACATCTGCCGACGGCCAACCGCGAGCAGTCGGCCGGTGAGCTCCTCGGCGCGCTCGGTGGCGCGCTCGATCGCGTCGAGATCCCCGACGTACGGCGACGTGGGACCGACGCCGTCACGCAGAAATCCCGCGGAACCGCGGATGACCGTCAGCAGGTTGTTGAAGTCATGGGCGATACCGCCCGCCAATTGACCAACCGCCTCCAGCTTCTGCGCCTGACGCAGGCGCTCCTCTGAGCTCCGCGCATCGGTGACGTCGGTGAACACCGCCACCGAGGCATACGGCCGCTGTTCGCCGGAGCGGATCAGCGGATCAGCGGTGACATGCAACCAGCCGAACGTCCCGCTCCCCCGGCGCACGCCCATCACGGCCCGCTCCTGCCGGTGCCCCGTTGTCAGGGCAACGAGGGCCGGATGGGACTCCGGCGGCCACGGGGTGCCGTCTTCGTATACGGCGCTCCACTCCGGATCGACTGGCTTGAGCCCCAGCAGCTGCGCCCCCGACAACCCGAGGATGCGTTCGGCACTCGGATTGTACGCGCGGATCGCGCCGGTTTCATCGTGCAGGACGACACCTTCCTGCATCCCGGCGATCACAGCGCGGAACCGTGCCTCCGATTCACGCAACTGACGCTCGGCGCGCACGCGATCGGTTGTGTCCTGAATGATGAAGTGCAGCACCCGACGTCCGTTGATCGCGACGACGCCGATGAAGGACTCGACCTGACGAAGCTCACCGTTGGCGATGCGGTGTTCCCGCTGCACCCGGAGTCCGGTTCCCGTGGCGATGACCGATGTCGTCTCGCGCCAGTGATCGAGCGCCACCGCTTCGAGATCCGTCACATACATCGCGCGCATCGTGTCGCGCGGCCAGCCGTAGAACGTGACCGCCGCCGGGTTCACGTCGATGATGCGTGCGGTCTCGATGTCGGCAAGCAGCTGCACGGCACCGTTATTCTCGAAGAGCTCGCGATGCCGTGCTTCGCTCTCCTCGAGCGCGAGTCGCTGAAGATGGCGCGCCGTGATATCGCGCGAGGCAATCGCCACCGCGTCACCGGGCACGGGCACGAGCTGCCGCTGCAACCAACGGACGGTCTCGTCTCCCGTTGGCGCGTGCTGGGTCGTTTCCAGCGGCTCGCCGGTGATGATCACCGAACAGCACTGCTCCCACAGATTCCACTCACGGCTGTTCGGAAACACCTCCATCAACGAGGCGCCGAGCAGCGCGTCGCGAGACCGGTTCACCATCTCGGCGGCACGTGCATTCACGTCGAGAATCTCGAAGCGCTCGATCGTGCCATCCACGGTCCGGTGGGCACGGGCAATCACGAAGGCATCGAGGCCGGCTTCGATGACCCCGCGCAACCGCTGCTCCGACTCGCGCAGCGCCTGCGACGTCTCCGCCTCGTCGGTCACGTTCCGCGCAAGCCCCAGCAGATGCGTGGCAACGCCCGCCGCATCGCGGATCGCGCTGAGGCGCGTTTCCAGCACCAGGCTGCGCCCCTGGAGCGGCACCACCTCGCGGTACGCGATCGGTGCAACCGACGCGATGGCGTCCTCACATCGCGACTGCATTCTGGCCGCTTCCGCGGGTGGAAATACCTCCGCCGGCAAACGCCCGACCAACTGCGCGGCGTCGAGTCCGGTCGCGGCGAGATACGTCTCGTTCACCGCCTCGCACCGGAAGACGCCAGGCGCTTCGACCCGAAGCACGAACGCCATCTCGTGCATGTGGTCCGAAAGCATCCGGAGGTGCGTTTCCCGGCGATGCGCCTCCCGCGCGGCCAGCGCCCGCGTCGTGACGTCGCGCAGCTGGACCACTCGGAACGATGCTCCGGCGGTGGCAGGTCCGGTGGACAGCAGTGCCTCCCAGATGCGCTCGCCCGCACCGTCGACGAGCGAGAACTCCAGCGGGGGGGCAACGGGGGTGCGTAACGCGGTCGCGATCCACGCCGACAACACGCCGCCACCGAGCCGCGCCGCGCACTCGGGCAGCAGCTGCCCCCGAAGCGCGTCGGGGGGGACGCCGAGCAGATCGCCGGCGGACGGACTCGCGTCGAGAATACGCCCCTGTTCGTCGGTCACGAACAGGACGTCGCTCAAGGCCATGATGGCCGACACGAGCAGCGAAGGGGGCGTATGTGGGTCCGAAAGCACGAAGGACGACGCGGGCAAAGAAGGCGGCCACGGACGGCGTCGCCCGTGATTGCCCGGCGAAATGTGTAGGCGCGTCGAGGGGATCGGCAGGGGACGAACCGTCCCAGATCCGACGGAAAGTGACGATTCTCGGGCTCCCGGCGTCTTTTTGCCGATGCCTGTGTCAAGTCTCCTTTTCCCCGAACGGATCGTCGCATGGGTGTAATCGCGACGCTCCTCGCTCACGAGCCCCGGCTCGCACGGCTGCGTACCGCCGCGCGGGACCGCTATCGCTTCGTGCATTGCGAGGACTGGACGTCTCTGACCCGCGCTTGCGAGCGCGGGCCCATCAACGTGGTGGTCTTCGACTTGTACGTCGACGGCCGCGCGGATTTCGAGCGGGTGCGCCAGCTGCGCATCCGGGTGCCGCGTGCGGCCCTCGTAGCCTACGTGGACCTGACGCGAGAGCGCGCCAAGGACATGTTCGACGCCGGACGGTGCGGCATCGACGTGCTCGTGGTGGCCGAGGAGACGGATACGCCGCAGATGCTCGCGGCGCTTCTGGATCAGGCCGAAGCGCGCAGCGTCTCGAGTCTGCTCAAGCCACACCTCGTCGGACTGCGCAGCGTGGTGCGCGACGCCGTGATGCTATCGGTCACGCGGGCGCACGAGCGCCTCACCCCGGACAGTTTGGCGCGCCTGATCTCCGTCTCCCGCCGACTGCTCTCGAAACGCTTGGAGGGGGCAGAGCTGCCGCCCCCGCACCAGCTGCTCACGTGGGGTCGCCTGATCGTCTCCGCCAGTATGCTGGAGGACGGCTCCCGCAGCGCCGACGGCGTCGCGAGTGCACTCGATTTTCCCTCGGGGAGCGCATTCCGGAACACCTGTCAGCGCTACCTCGGCTGCACGCCGCATCAGATCCGATTGCGCGGCGGGGCCAGCTGGGTGATTCAGGAGTTGCTCGTGAACCGCGAGAAGCGGCGCGAGATCTCGGAACCGGAAGACGAGATGCTGGACAGCGCCGCGGCGTAGCCGTCGCATGGCCGTGCGGGCGCACGCTGGCGACACGAACGGCACCACGACGGGCTCCGGGCATTCCGGAGCCCGTTCGCGTTCGTGGTATGTTTCCGCATGATTCACCTCGCGCTCACCGGCAATATCGCCAGCGGCAAGAGTACCGTGGCGGCATTGCTGGCGGCCCACGGGGCCACCATCATCGATGCCGACCGGTTGGCCCGTGAGGCCGTGCGGCCCGGCACCGCGGCGCTCGAAGCCATCGTCGATCGCTTCGGCCCGTCAGTGCTGCACGCCGACGGCACCCTCGACCGGCCGACGCTGCGCCGTCGCGTCTTTCAGGACCCGGTCGCGCGCGACGCCCTCAATGCCATTGTGCATCCGGCCGTCAGACGGCTGCGCGACGCGGCGCTCACGGAGGCAACAGCGCGCGGCGACGCGCTCGTGATTTCCGACATCCCCCTGCTCTTCGAAGTCGGCCTTGAGCACGCCTTCGACGGCGTGATCCTGGTGGACGCGCCCGCGGCGGTCCGGCTGGAGCGGCTCCAGCGCGACCGCGGGCTCGCGCGCGACGAGGCGCAGGCCATGATCGACGCCCAGTGGCCGTCCGCGCGCAAACGGCCTGGCGCCACGTGGATCATCGACAACGACGGTCCGCAAGCGCAGCTTCCAGCACGCGTCGCCGAGCTCTGGCAGACGATTCAGGCGCTTCCCCTCCGCGGCTCCTCTGCGGATACTTCATCGTGACCGTTCTTTTTCCCCATTTGGAGTCCCCGTGTCGAACATTCCCGCCGATCTGCGCTACACCAAGGACCACGAGTACATCCGCGCCACCGACAACGCCGCGATCGTCGCCATCGGGATCACGGATTTCGCGCAGGGCGAGTTGGGTGACATCGTGTACGTCGAGCTGCCCAAGGTCGGCGCGACGTACGGGTCCCATGACGTGTTCGGCACCGTCGAAGCGGTGAAGGCCGTCTCGGAGCTGTACATGCCGGTGGCCGGCGAAGTGGTCGAGATCAACGGGCGCCTCGACGGCGAGCCGGCGCTGATCAACACGGATCCGTACGGCGACGGCTGGATGATCAAGGTGCGCGTCGCGGCTGGCGGTGACGCTGGTCTGCTCTCGGCGGCCGAGTACAAGGGCGTGGTGGGCGAGTAGTTCTGTTTTTCGGCGGGATCGTGGTGCGTGAGGCCCCGGGCTCTGTGCTCGGGGCCTTTCTGCGTTCGGACGTTGGGTCGTGTGCGACCGCCTTGGTCGGAGCGAGGGATCCCCTTCGCGGCCTTGCTGTGGCGGCGAATGTCGGAACGCCGCGCGGCATCGGCGCGCCCGCCACAGAGGGCCGCTCAGCGGACCCACGCCCCTCGCGGGGCTTGGGGGAAGCAGCTCGGCACCAGCACCGTTCACGAAGGATGAGCAATCCCGCGGGGCTGGCCACGTCCCACACCCCAGCCCGCGATGAGCCCCCACTCGCCCACGGTGCGCGCGTGCCACTCCCCATCCGCCACGCGACGACGTCACACCGGGGGATGGAATCCCGTCGCGGACTTTTCGGAATCACGACGTTCGGTGTGCGGCGCAGGGAACTCGGCCCCGGCCCCTACGCCGACGCGAGCGGCTGCCGGGCCGGGCGCCCCACGAGCGGCCCTCTGTGGCGGGCGCACGAGCGCCGCGCGGCGCTCCCAAGTCCGCCGCCACAGCAAGGCCGCGAAGGGGATGACCCGCGCCCGGAGCCGCGGCTATACGTACACCAACGCCCACCGAGCGCCCATAGCCCATAGCCCAAAGCCAGAACGGCGTGACCACCGAAGCAGCCACGCCGTTCTCACCACTCACCAACCAAGACTCACGTCGTCGCGTACGACTCGATGGGCGGACACGCGCACACCAGGTTGCGATCCCCGAACGCGCTCTCGACGCGCCCCACATACGGCCAGAACTTCCGCTCGCGCGTGAACGAGGTCGGATACGCCGCCTGCTGACGCGTGTACGGGCGATCCCACTCGTCGCTCGTGACATGCGCGGCCGTGTGCGGCGCGCGCTTCAGCACATTGTTGTCGCGATCCGCTTCCCCCCGCTCGACGGCCGCGATCTCTTCGCGGATGCCGATCATCGCTTCGATGAACCGGTCGAGCTCCGCCTTCGATTCGCTCTCCGTGGGCTCCACCATCAGCGTGCCGGCCACCGGGAACGACAACGTCGGTGCGTGGAAGCCATAGTCCATCAGACGCTTCGCGATGTCTTCCGCTTCCACGCCCGACGCGTTCTTCACGCCGCGCGTGTCCAGGATGCACTCGTGCGCCACCAGTCCATTCTGGCCACGGTAGAGCACCGGGTAGTGCGCCTCGAGCTGCTTGGCCACGTAGTTCGCATTCAGGATCGCCACCTTCGTGGCCGTGGCGAGTCCTTCGCCGCCCATCAGCTTGATGTACACGTACGAGATCGGCAGGATGCTCGCGCTCCCCCACGGGGCGGCCGAGATCGGACCGATCGCCTGCGTACCGCCGGTGGCAATCACCGGGTGCGTGGGGAGGAACGGCACGAGCTGCGACGCCACACCGATCGGGCCCATCCCCGGGCCGCCACCACCATGCGGGATGCAGAACGTCTTGTGCAGGTTCAGGTGGCACACGTCGGCGCCAAGATCGCCCGGACGCGACACACCGACCATCGCGTTCATGTTGGCGCCGTCCATGTACACCTGACCACCATGCTCATGGATGAGCGCCGTGATCTCCTTGATGCGCGCTTCGAACACGCCGTGCGTGCTCGGATAGGTCACCATCAGCGCGCCGAGATTGGCGGCGTGCTGCTCCGCCTTCGCGCGCAGATCGTCCACGTCGATGTTGCCGTCAGTGTCCGTCTTCACGACGATCACCGAGAAACCGGCCATCACGGCGCTCGCCGGATTCGTGCCGTGCGCCGACTGCGGAATGAGACACACCGTGCGATGCGCGTCGCCGCGCGCGAGATGGTACGCGCGGATCACGAGCAGGCCGGCGTACTCGCCCTGCGAGCCGGCATTCGGCTGCAACGACACGCCCGCAAAGCCGGTCACCTCGGCCAGATCGCGCTCCAGCTCCGCGAACATCTGCGCATACCCCTGCGCCTGCGCGGTGGGGGCGAACGGATGCAGCTGACCGAACTCGGGCCACGTGACCGGGATCATCTCGGCCGTCGCGTTCAGCTTCATCGTGCACGAGCCCAGCGGAATCATGCCATGCACGAGCGAGAAATCGCGCGCCTGCAGCGCGTACATGTAGCGCAGCATCTCCGTTTCGCTGTGGTAGCGATGGAACGTGGGATGCGTCAGGAACGGCGTCACGCGGCGGAAGCGCTCGTCGTAGCGCGTATCCACGCCGGCGGTGACATCGGCGTACGAAAAGTCGACCGCGACGTTGTTGTTGAACACCGCCCACAGATCGGCGACATCCTGTGCCGTCGTCGTCTCGTCCAGCGCCACCGTGAGCGTGCCCGGCTCGAGCACGCGCAGGTTCATGCGGTGCGCCGACGCAGCCGCGAGAATGTCTTCCTGTCCATGCGCGCCGACTTCGACACGCACGGTGTCGAAGAAGTGCTCGTGCGTGATCGCGAAGCCGAGCCGTTCGAAGCCGGCCGCCAGCGTCGCGGCATGCCGATGCACGCGCTCGGCAATCTGCACCAGACCATCCGGCCCGTGATACACGGCGTACATGCCCGCCATCACCGACAGCAGCACCTGCGCCGTGCACACGTTGCTGGTGGCTTTCTCACGGCGAATGTGCTGCTCGCGCGTCTGGAGTGCCATGCGCAGCGCCGGCTTGCCCTCGGTGTCACGCGAGAGACCGATGATACGCCCCGGTAACAGGCGCTTGAATTCGTCGCGCGTCGCGAAAAAGGCCGCGTGCGGCCCACCGTAGCCCATCGGCACGCCGAACCGCTGCGTGTTGCCCACGACGATATCGGCGCCCCACTCCCCCGGCGGGGTCAGCAGGCACAGGGCGAGCAGGTCGCTCGCCACCGTGACCAGTGCGCCCGCTGCATGCGCCGCCTCGCACAGTCCGCGATAGTCGACCACGGCGCCGTCGGTGCCCGGATACTGGAGCAGCGCGCCGAACACCGTGTCGTTGAACGTGAACGCCCGCGGATCACCCACCTGCACCACGATGCCACGGGCCGACGCGCGCGCCTCGACCACCGCGATCGTTTGCGGATGGCAGTCGCTGCCGATCAAGAACACGTTGCGCGTGGCACTGCCGCGCGAGCCGAAGCACAGCGCCATCGCTTCCGCGGCGGCCGTGCCTTCGTCGAGCAGCGAGGCGTTGGCGATCTCGAGTCCCGTCAGATCGATCACCATCGTCTGATAATTGAGCAGCGCTTCGAGTCGTCCCTGCGCGATCTCGGCCTGATACGGCGTGTACGCCGTGTACCAGGCCGGGTTCTCCATCACGTTGCGGAGAATCACGTTCGGCGTGTGCGTGCCGTAGTAGCCCATGCCGATGAACGAGCGGTACACGGCATTGTGCGCGGCGATCGCCCGGAGCGAGCCGAGCACCTCCGCCTCACTGCGCTCGGGCCCCGTGTTCAGGGTGCCGCGGAAGCGGATGCTTTCCGGTACGACCGCGTCGATGAACGCCTCGAGGGAGTCGTAGCCGAGTGCGGCGAGCATCGCCTGCTGATCGGCTGCACTCGGACCGATGTGGCGCGGAATGAACGAATCGACCGCGACCGGCGCGGACGAGATGGTGCGCGTACCCATGACCATCCTCAAACGGGCCAAGCCCGTGCAAGCGTCGTGAAATCGTTGGGGCCACCGGGGCGCGTTTCGCCCGTGACGCCGTAAATTTAACCTCCGTGAGCTCTTCCCCAATCGCCCCCGCCATCCGCGAGACGACGCCACAGTCCGGACCAGCCACGCGCGGCACCGCGCCGGGCACCCTGCCCGCTCGGTGGGCGTTCCTTCGCTCACCAGCGGCGGACGGCGTCACCAACATGGCGATCGACGCCGCGCTGCTGGAACTGGCGGGCGCCGACGACCGTGCCGTCTGGCGATGCTATGCGTGGGACGCGCCAACCGTGTCCTTCGGGCGGAACGAACGGACCTCGGGCCGCTTCTCCGCCGCGGGGCTGCGCACCGCCGGGCTGCGCGCCGTGCGGCGCCCCACCGGGGGCCGGGCGCTGCTCCACACCCGCGAGGTCACCTACAGCGTGGCCTTTCCGCTCGACGAACGGCTCTCCTGGCGGGTCGCCTACGCCGCCGTCAACCACGTCCTGCTGCGCGCCCTGCAGTCGCTGGGGGTGCCGGCACAGCTGGTCAGCGACCGCGAGGCGCCAGCCATCGCCCCCGAGGGGCCGGTGTGCTTCGAGCACCCGGCGGCCGGCGAGATCATGGTGAGCGGCCGGAAGCTCGTGGGCAGCGCGGTGTGGCGGCATGGCGGCGCCTACCTGCAGCACGGCAGCATTCTGCTGGCGGATGATCAGGGACTGCTGGCGCACGCGGCCGACGTGCCGTTGCCGGCACCGCCTCCCGCCGCCTCGCTGGCGGCGTGTGTGCCGTCCCAGGCACACTGGACGAACGTCGTGGACGCCCTCGCCGCCACACTGGAGACGGACACCGGGCCGGATCCGGCACGCACGGTCGAGCCCTTCGTCGCGTCGCCGGACTTTGCGCGGCGGACGGCGGCCCATCACGCTGCGATCGCGAACGAGCACTGGCTCTGGCGCCGATAGGAAGCGTCGGGCATCGTACCCTCGTGTGGTCGCCGCGATGATCGGCCGACCCGTCTTTCACGCAACACTGGCTCACATGCGCTTCCCTCAGATCCGTTGGCTGGCTGGCCTCCTTGGTGTGTCATTCGCGGCCTGCACCGGCGGCGAACGGCCCGCCACCGGCGGCGAAACCGGGGGCACGATGATCATCGCGGTGCCCGCCGAGCCGACCACGCTCTTCCCGCCACTCGTCACGGGCACGCAGGGCGGTGCGATCGTCGGCGTGCTCTTCGACCGCCTGGCTGAAATCGGTGACGCGCTCGAAACGTACGGCGACCGCGGCTTTCAACCGCGCCTGGCGTCGTCGTGGACCTGGTCCGCCGATTCGCTCTCCATCGCCTTCGCGCTTGATTCGATGGCCCGCTGGCACGATGGACAACCGGTACGCGCCGAGGACGTGCGCTACACGTTTCGCGTGTACACGAGCGATTCGATCGCCGTCGAGCTGAAATCACTGCTGGGCAACATCGATTCGGTCTCGGTCCGTGATCCGCGCACCGCCGTGTTCTGGTTCAAGCGTCGGATGCCGCGGCAGTTCTACGATGCCACCTACCACATGTATGTCCTCCCCGCGCACCTGCTCGATGCCATCCCGATGGCCAAGCTCGAGAGCGCGCCGTTCGGTCGGAATCCGGTCGGTAGCGGCCGGTTCCGCTTTGCCCGCTGGGAACCCGGTCAGCGCATCGAGCTCATCGCCGATACCGCCAATGCGCGTGGGCGGGCGAAACTCGACCGCGTGATCTGGAGTATCGCCCCCGACTTCGGATCGGCCACGGTCAAGCTCTTCGCCGGCGAGGCCGACATGCTCGAGAATCTGCGGCCGGAGAATCTCGCGCAGGTCACGCGGACCCCGTCGCTTCGCCTCGTCGACAATCGCACACTGCAGTACGGCTTCCTCGGCTTCAACCTCCGTGATACGAACGATCGGTCGCGGCCGCATCCGGTGTTCGGCGATCCGCTCGTGCGGCGCGCGCTGCACCTGGCCGTCGATCGGGCACGACTGGTGCGGAACGTGTACGACTCGCTGGGTCTGGTCGCGCTGGCGCCGGCGCCGCGCGCCCTGATTCCCGACACCGCCGCCTTCACACAGGTGCCGTACGATGTGGCCGCGGCAACGGCCTTGCTTGACTCCGCCGGCTGGCGCGACAGCGACCGCGACGGCATCCGCGATCGCAACGGCGTGTCGCTCGCGTTCGACATCCTCGTCCCCAATTCCAGCCCGCCACGTCAGCGGTATGCGGTGCTGCTGCAGGAGCAGTATCGCGCCATCGGCGTGAAGGCGACGCCGAAAGTGCTCGAGATCAACGCCCTCATCGACGCCATCGAGGGGAAGCGCTTCGACAGCTATATGGGCGGATGGCAAACGAGCCCCGGCTTGGTCGGATTGACGCAGACGTGGGCCTCGCGCGGCAGCTCGAACGCGGGGAGCTACGACAGCCCCGTGTTCGACGCACTGCTCGACAGCGCACTCACCACCTTTGATCCGACGGCCAGCCGCCGCTACTGGGCGCGCGCGTTCCAGCAGATCGTGAACGATGTACCCGCCGTATGGCTGTACGAACAGCGCTCACCGGTCGCCATTCACCGTCGGTTCCTCACGACACCGCTGCGGGCCGACGGTTGGTTCGTCGGTCTCGCCGACTGGCGCGTCGATCCTGCGCAGCGCACCGACCGCGATCGGATCGGGCTGGGGACACCTCCCTGACCACCATCGCCCGTCGCGTTGTCGTGCGTGTCGTGCAGGGCGTGGCCGTCGTCTTCGCCGCGGCGACGCTCGCGTTCCTGCTGCTCCACCTGGCGCCGGGCGATCCCGCCACCGCGTTGGGCGAAGGCATTGCGCCGGCGGTGCGGGCCACGATCCGGGCGCAATACGGGCTCGATGACTCGATCGTGACGCAGTACGGCCGTTGGCTTTGGTCGCTGGTGCGTGGTGATCTGGGCTGGTCGCGCGCGCAGCATCGGCCGGTGGCCGCCGTGTTGGGGGAGGCCCTGCCGCGATCGCTCTTCCTCATGGGATGCGCGCTCGGCGTGAGCCTCCTGGGTGGTATGCTCATCGGCGCGTGGCAGGGGGCGCGGGCCGGGTCACGCCGCGATCGGATGACATCCACCGCCCTGCTGGTGGTCTACTCGCTGCCGGAGTTTTGGCTGGCGCTCGTGCTGCTCGTCGTATTCGCCCATCAGTTGCGGTGGCTCCCGGCCACCGGCATCACGAGCGAGATGTACGGCTACATGGGAGCCGGTGCGCAACTCATGGATCGCCTTCGGCATCTGATCCTACCGCTCACCTCACTGTCTCTGGTCGGGGTGTCGGTGTTTGCGCGCTATCAGCGCAACGCCATGCAAGAGAGCATGACGCAACCCTTCGTCCGGACTGCCCGCGCGAAGGGGCTCACCGAACCGGCGGTGCGTTGGCAGGCGTGGCGCAGCGCACTGCTGCCCGTGCTGACGGTGACGGGCGTGATGCTCCCCGCCCTGACCACCGGCGCGGTGTTCGTGGAGCGGGTGTTCTCGTGGCCCGGGATGGGGTACGCGATGATCCGGGCGATCGAAGCGCGCGATTATCCCGTCGTCTCCGCCGGCGTGATCCTGGGAAGTGCAGTCACAGCCCTCGGCGCAGCCCTCGCCGACCTCGCGCGCGAACTCGCCGACCCACGACTGCGCCAGCCGTGAGACGCCAATTACCAACGGCCCTCGTGCTGATTGCCGTCCTCGTGTCCGTGGTGGTGGCGGGGCCGCTACTCTCGCCCTATCCACCGAATGCGCAGCTCGACATCATCGCGCTGCGCAGTCAGCCCCCGTCGCTGGCCCATCCCTTCGGCACCGACGCGGTGAGTCGCGACGTCCTCAGTCGCGTGCTCGACGGTGGCCGCGTGTCGTTGGCCCTCGCCGTCCTCTCCGTGTCGCTGTCGCTCGTCGTCGGGACGTTGTACGGTGCGATCTCCACGCTGGCCGGTGGCATCGTCGACACCACGATGCGACGACTCCTCGACGTCGCCCTGTCGATACCGCGTCTGCTCATCCTGCTGGCGGTGAGCGCACTGTGGGGCGCCCTGTCGTTTCCCGCACTCGTCGTGCTGATCGGCTTCACCGGGTGGTTCGACACGGCGCGGCTCGTGACCGATGAACTGCGGGCCCTGAGCGCGCAGGAGTTCATCGCGGCCGCCCGCGCTCAGGGTGTTCGCGCCCCGCGGCTCCTCTGGCGACATCTGCTGCCGCACCTGCTGCCGACCCTCGTGATCACCACCACCTTCGGGGTAGCGGGAACGATCGCTCTGGAGGCCGGCCTCAGTTACCTCGGCCTCGGGATCCAAGCGCCTCAGGCGAGTTGGGGAACGATTCTCCGCGACGGATCCGGGGTCGTGCAGAGCGAGTGGTGGCTCTCGCTGTTCCCGGGGCTGGCCACCGTCTTTGCGGTTCTCGCCTGTAATGCGCTCGGCGACGCCTTGCGCGAGCGGTTCGTACCGAATCACGTTCCGAGTCTCGGCGCCGCGCCGGCCCCTGCGGCCGGTGTCGCGTCGCCGCCCGCCCCCTCCTCTCCCCGTACCGTGCGCCCGTGACGATTTCTGCCACACGCGACTCCACGACCACGTCCGATCGTGCGCTGCTCGATGTGCACGCGTTGCAGATCGCCTTTCCGGCGGGCCACGGCGTGGCGCGTGCCGTCGACGGCGTCTCGTTCACGGTCGCCCGCGGTGAATCCGTCTGCCTGGTGGGCGAATCCGGATGTGGGAAGTCGCTCACGGCCCTCTCGCTGCTCCGTCTCGTGCCATCTCCCGGCCGCATTGAGTCGGGAAGCCGGATCATGTTCAACGGCGATGACATGCTGACGCTCGATGACGAGCGGCTACGGGACATTCGCGGCCAGCATATGGCGATGATTTTTCAGGAGCCGATGACGGCGCTCAACCCCGTCCTCACCGTCGGCGACCAGATTGAGGAAGTGCTGCGCGTCCATACGACGCTCTCGCGGCAGGAAACATGGACGCGCACGGTGGACATGCTCGCGCAGGTCGGCATCGCCGATGCCGACGCGCGCGCCAGACAGTACCCGCATCAACTGTCGGGCGGGATGCGCCAGCGCGTGATGATTGCGATGGCGCTCATTATGTCCCCCAAGCTCGTGATCGCCGACGAACCCACGACCGCGCTCGACGTCACCATTCAGGCCCAGATCCTCGAACTGCTGCGCGATCTGCGCGCGCGCACGGGCATGGCCTTGCTGCTCATCACCCACGACCTTGGCGTCGTCGCCGAAATGGCCTCGCGCGTGATTGTGATGTACGCCGGCCGCGTGGTCGAGGAAGCAAACGTTGCGGATCTCTTCGCCGCGCCGAGCCATCCGTACACCGAGGGACTGCTGGCCGCGATCCCGCGGTTGGGTGAGGAAGCATCGCGGCTGCAGACGATCTCCGGATCGGTCCCGCCGCCGGGCGCGTTGCCGAGCGGCTGCACGTTTCGCGACCGGTGCCCGTACGCCTTCGAACGCTGCGCCACGGAAGAGCCGGCGCTGGTGCAGGTCGGGTCGGCCCATCGGGCGCGCTGCCATCTGGTGGAAGAGCCGGCGCGGCGCGCCGTGCGGCGAGACCTCGGGCTCGAGGGGGCCCGCCCATGAGTGCACCGACGACGGGTACCCCAGCGGCCCCTCTGCTCGAGGTCCGCAACCTGACCAAGCAGTTCCCGGTCCGAACGGGGGTGCTGCAGCGCATCACCGGCGCCGTGAAAGCCGTGGACGGCGTGTCGTTCGACGTGCGGGCGGGTGAAACCCTCGCCTTGGTGGGCGAGTCGGGGTGCGGCAAGACGACCACCGGCCGCTCGATCCTTCGCCTCATTGAACCGACGGCCGGTACGGTGCGATTCGATGGCACCGACGTGCTGGCGTTGCGCGGAGAAGCGCTGCGGCGCATGCGGCGGCACATGCAGATCATTTTTCAGGATCCGTACGGCTCCCTCAATCCGCGCATGACAGTCGGGGCCGCGATCAAGGAAGGACTGATCGTGCACGGCCTCGCCGAAGGCGGCGACGCCGATCGTCGCGTGGCCACCCTGCTCGACGAAGTCGGACTGCGCCCGGAGTATGCCGCACGATATCCGCACGAATTTTCCGGTGGCCAGCGTCAGCGCATCGGCATCGCGCGCGCCCTCGCCGTGGAGCCATCGTTCATCGTGTGCGACGAGCCGGTCTCGGCGCTCGACGTGAGCGTGCAGGCGCAGGTGGTGAATCTGCTGCGCGATCTGCAGCGCGAGCGCGGCCTCTCCTATCTGTTCATCGCCCACGATCTCGCGGTCGTCGCGCACATGGCCGACCGCGTGGCCGTCATGTATCTCGGCCGCATCGTCGAACTCGCGCCGCGGCGCACGATCTTCAGTACGCCCTTGATGCCGTATACGCAGGCGCTC
The DNA here is from genome assembly GCA_947462095.1 of Gemmatimonadota bacterium. GTDB lineage: Bacteria > Gemmatimonadota > Gemmatimonadetes > Gemmatimonadales > Gemmatimonadaceae > Gemmatimonas. The sequence continues at coordinate 33,279 of CANHNQ010000011.1, read as the reverse complement.
CTGTCCGCCGTGCCGGTGCCCGACCCGACGGCGAAGCGCCAGCGCATTCTGCTGCCGGGTGATCCGCCGTCGCCGGCGAATCCGCCCACTGGCTGCGTGTTTCATCCGCGGTGCCCAAGTCCGCTCAAGGATGCGGAGTGCACGCGCGTGGTCCCACCGCTCGAAGAGAAATCGCCCGGACACTTCGTGGCCTGCATCAAGCAGCCCCTTCTTCACCTTTCAGCCAACGCGTCGTGACGCCTCCCTCACTGCGAACGGACTCGTCCGCGCCGACCCCCGCCAACGATCGAGCATTCTTCGGTCATCCACGCGGACTCGGCTTGCTTTTCATGACCGAGATGTGGGAGCGCTTCTCGTTTTACGGACTGCGCCCGCTGCTGGTGTTGTTCATGGCCGCCGCGCTCGCCGATGGCGGCTTCGGCTTCGATCGTCCCGCCGCATCGGCCATCGTGGGCATCTACGCCGCGTCGGTGTACCTCGCCTCGCTCCCCGGCGGCTGGATTGCCGACCGCTGGCTCGGGTTGCGTCGTGCCATCCTGATCGGCGCCATGCTGATCACGTCGGGCCACCTCGCGATTGGCATCTCGGGAATGGCCGGCGCGGGCGTGGGGAAGATGTTCTTCTTCCTCGGTCTCGTGCTCATCGTGCTCGGCACCGGACTGCTCAAGCCGAACATCTCCGCCATCGTGGGAGACCTCTACCCCGAGGGTGGTGCGCGCCGCGACGCCGGCTTCTCGATTTTCTACATGGGCATCAACACCGGCGCCCTGATCGGCCAGCTGGTCACCGGCTATCTCGGCGAGCGGGTCAGCTGGCACTGGGGCTTCGGCGCGGCCGGCGTGGGCATGCTGTGCGGACTCCTCATGTTCTGGCTCAAGGCCAAAGACATGCTGGGCAGCCTCGGGCAGGACATCGTGCGCGATCCGAATCCCGCGGTGCAGGCGAAGCGCGAAGGTGCGGTACGCAATTACACCATCGGTGGCCTGGCCGTGCTGGCCTTGGTATTCGTGCTGGCCAGCACCGGCAGCATCGCCCTCGATCCGCAGGCGATCGGGGGCGCGATGACCTTCGTGCTGGTCGGTATCGCCGTCGCGTTCTTCGCCTTCCTGTTCGCGTTCGGCGGCCTCACCCGCGACGAGAAGCTGCGCTCCGGCGTGATCTTTGTGCTCTTCGTCTTTGCCGCGATCTTCTGGGCGGCGTTCGAGCAGGCACCGACCTCGTTGCAGCTGTTCGCGAATGACTTTACGGACCGGAACCTGTTCGGCTTCGAGATCCCCGCCACGTGGTTTCAAACGGTGAACTCGGCGTTCATCATTCTCTTCTCGCCGGTGTTCGCCGCGCTCTGGATCCTGCTCGCGAAGCGCAACATCGATCTCTCCAGCCCGGCCAAATTTGCGCTCGGCTTGGCCCTGGCCGGTGTCGGCTTTCTGATCATGGTATTCGCTGCCAACCGCGTGGTCGCCAGCGGCGGCTCGGTGCTCGTGTCGCCGTGGTGGCTCATTCTGAGCTACATGTTCCAAACCCTGGGCGAACTGTTCGTGAGCCCGGTCGGTCTGTCATCGATGACGAAGCTGGCCCCGCGACGCTATGTCGGACAGATGATGGGCATCTGGTTCCTCGCCACGTCCGTCGGCAATCTGGTGGCGGGCCTCGTGGGCGGCCATGTGGATCCGACCAAACTCGACCAGACGCCGCTGGTGTTCAGCGGCACCGCGATCGCCCTCTTCGGCGCCACGGCGATTCTGGCCTTGATGATTGTGCCGATCCGACGCCTGATGGCCAGCGCCACGTAGGGGCCAGACGCGTCGAGTGGTCTGACACCAACCTGGCCGTGACGGATCTCCGTTACGGCCAGGTGAAGAGGCTGGACGGCGCGGTGCGCTCGCGACCGGCCTGTACGTCCCGCGGCTCGTTCCAGAACACGCGCGAACGATCAACGCTCGAGAATCGCACTTCGAACCGCTGCCGCGGATCGGAGCCCACGGGCAGCGCGAAGTCCACGCGCCACAATCGCCGCGAACTCGGCGGCACGGCGGCCAGCACGGACACACCGACCGCGCCGCGCCACGGCGTGGACACCGAATACGGTACCGACGGCTCGGCCCACAGTCGACCGGCCTCGGCAAAGCCGGCGAGACCGACGTCGCCCACATTTAACCGGGTGGGCACGACGAAGCGCTGCTCCGCGCGGAACACCAGACGCCGCGCCCCGGCCTCACTGGACGTGCGATGGCCCATCAGGCCACCTTCGCGATCGGCCAGCGACAGCTGGAACGGGGAGCGCATGTCGCGCCCCGCGCTCCACTCGGACTCGACCACCGTGGTCTGGTGAATCGCCGGACGAAAGTACCAGGCCAGTCGGCCGCTGGTGACAAAATTGTCCCACGCCTTCGCGTCACGATCGAACCGCGCCTCGGTGACCGCCTGCACGCCGACGAAGCTCTGTGGACCACCGTATCCGCCGTACAGATTCGCTGCCACGAAATGATCGCGATCGCGCGACTGCCGCATGAGGATCGACCGGCCGGCGACCAGCCCCAGCTGCATGCCAACGCGGACGTCCTGCGCGCCGCTGAGCGCATCGAACCCCTGCACCTGCACGAAGCGAATGGCGCGCACACCAAGCAGCGCGTTCACGCGCGTGACCCGTTGCGGGCGGAATGTTGGTACGACGGCGCCGGTGGTATCAGCCCGCACCCCCTCGCGCGTGAGCAGCAGCGATTGCGCGTCGGTGCGCTGCGCTTCGCGCGTGAGTGACGCCCCGATCAGCCGCAGTCGACCCACCGGACCGATGCGCGCGACGGCGCCGATGTTCGCGAACTCCCGACGGACCGTGAGCGCATTACGCGGCAGAGTGCCCCGACGGAACTCCACCGGCTCGCGCGTCCCGCCCACGCTGCCGATCCACGCGTAGCGCTGCAGGTCGGTGTAGTACGGCCGGACGAGTTCGAGCCGCATATCCTGACCGAATCGATTGCGCTGCGCCGACAGACGGAATTCATTCCGCCCGCGCCCGAACGCGTAGTTCTCGAGGTTGACGCCAAGCAGATCGTTGTAGGCGCGGCCGTCGCGCCAGTTGACGGCGGCCAGCGTCGCCGACCCGCCGAGATTCGAGTCACCGAGACGCATGCCGCGCACAAAGGGTGACATCGCCTGCAGCATCGGCTCGAACACCATGCTGAAGTCGTCGCGCGTCTCCACCTCGAGCCGCACGCCGCCGGCTTCGTCATCGTACGCGCGAATTCTGGCGTCCACGAGGAACGGCTGCGCGCGCAGAATGCGCTCGGACTCCGCCCGGCGGATCTGGTTGCAGGCGTCGCCGACTTTCATCAGCAGAAACCGGCGGATCACGTCATCCCGCGTGTTCACGTGCGTGCGGCGAACCGTCCGTCGCACCCACTCGAGCCGCGTGGGAAGGCGGTCCGTAAACGGCGGCTGCGTGATGACGACAATGTCACTGATCGGTTGACCCGCGCATCCCGTGACCGGGAGGCGACCTCGGCTCGACACCGGTGGCTGCCTCTGCCCGTTGGCACTCACGGTCTGCCCCGACATCGCGCACCACGGCAGACCGGCCGCAAGGCACGCCCCGGTCAGCGCACGCTGCCACGTCATTTGCCCATGCGACGCTTGAGTGCCGCCAGTCGCTGTTCGGCGTCCGCCTCCCGCTCTGCGCGCGTGCGGCGTGCGGGCGACACCGGCGGGACTTCCAGCGCGTCGTCCGACCGGTCGGCATCCCCTCCCGCATACACGTGCTCTGTTGGCAACGGTTCGGCGCTCCCCGCCTCGCGCGATGGCGCCCCGGGCGCGACCCCCGACAGGATCAGGCGCAACTCCGCCGACATGGCCTCGACGTCGCGCTCAGCGAGGGAGAGCTCCTGCTGCTGCACCATCTGCTTGGCCTCGAGCATCGCGACGCGCTCCTGATGCTGCACCGAGAAGCGCTCCGCCACCGCGACCGTTTCCTGATCACCGACCGCGGCCGCCAACCCCTGCCGACGGCGCACGGTGTCGAGCTCGGCCCGCTCCGCGGCAAGGCGCGCGTCGGTTGTCGCGAGTGAAGCGCGCAGGTCGTTGAGCCCCAGCTTGGCGTGCACCAGCGCGTCACGCATCGACTGCGTCATCGTGCGGCGTTCGTCGGGAGTGAGGCGCGTGGTCAAGTCGCGTAGGGCGTCGCGAAGCGGTTCGAACATGGGTGCGAAGGAGATCGCGAAAAGTACCCGTCGTCTGCCCGAAGGCCAGTCGCGGCCAGCCGGAAGCCACGCTGACCCATCTCCTCGTAATACCCCAGACTGGGGCCGCCGCGACGCCACCGCCGCTGTTCGATGGAATCCGCCATCGGCCGATCCGCCAGTTGAGCCCGGAAACGCTCCGCCGGAGGCCTCTGTCTGTTATTATCGGACGTACACCAGTACGCCAACGTCATTTTCGGTTGGCTCGCGCGTCCCGTCACCGGCTCCTGTGCTCTACCTCGCCATTCCCGCACACAATGAGGTCGCCACCATCGGCGTCCTGCTTTGGCGGATCCGCACTGTGCTCGCCGAATTTCCTCGCGAGTACGAAGTCGTCGTCTACGATGATGCGAGCTCCGACGAAACGGCGGAGGTGGCGGAGCAGTACGCGAATGCGATGCCGGTCACCGTGCTCCGCGGGGCCACCCGCGTCGGATACGCCGGCGCCCTCGACGCGCTCATCCGGCACGTGTCGGCCCAAACGCGCTATCCGCGTCGCGATGCCATGCTGCTCGTCCAGGGCGACTTCACCGATCCGCCGGGCATCGTCCCGGAGTTCGCGCGTCGCTTTGAAGGCGGCGCGGACCTGGTCGTCGGTGAGCGCATGGTCGTGGCCGACGCGCCGGTGCCGGTGCGTCGCCTGTTCAAGGCTGCGCATTGGGTGATGCGTCCCTTCGTGCGCGTGCTCGGGGTGAATGACCTCACCGCCTCGATGCGCCTGATCCGCATTTCGGCGCTGCGCGACCTGGTGCGTCAGGCCGGCGCCGAGCCGATCTGCGTTGGTGACTCGTGGACCGCGAACGCCGATCTGCTGCTCAAGCTGGTCCCGCTGGCCCGTCGCGTGGAGTCGGTCCCCATGGAGCCGACCTACGGCGTGCGGATGCGTGATACACGACGCGTGGCGGTGCGTGATGCGCTCGCCGCGCTCAAGTGGGCATGGGGGGCGCGCGGACGCCGCGCGGTGGCCGGATCGGCCGCCGAATCCACGGGAGGAGACGCCGAGCGGCGTCCGGCCCGTGGCGGCGCGCCTGTCGGCAAGCGTCGCGAAGAACCCGAGCTGTCGGTCGAGAAGCTGCGTGAGCGGGTGCGGGATCGTCCGCGCGTGGACGACGAAGAGTCGTTCAACGGCCGACGCGAAGGGCGTCGCCGCGAGCGTGAACGCGCGAAGAGCGAACGGTCGGCCGACGAGCAGCTGGACGCGCCGGTCGAGCGCGCCGCGGAGCGCGTCGTGGAGCGGGTCGCGGAGCGGGTCGCGGAGCGCGCGGCGGAACCGTTGGCGAAGCCGGTCGCCGAGTCGAGGCCGCCGCGTGCCGCGCGACCCAAGCGCCAGCGGGGCGAGACAGCGGAAGGGGACACCAAGCCGGCGCGCCCGGAGCGGCTACCGCGGGGTGAGCGTCCGGCCCGAAGCGACGGCCCGAAGCGGCCGCGCCGCGGGCGCGACGAATCCCGCTCCCCGTACCGCGATCCGGCCGTCGAACTGGACGATCCATTCGCGGCGCCGGCCGCGAAGCGCGACGGGGCGGACCGCGCCCCCGTGGACGCTACCGAGCCCACGGATGAGCTGCGCACGGGCGGCCTGCGCTCAGGCGGCCTGCGCGCCGCCGACGGTGCGTCGCCGTACGTCGAGCGCGGCGCAATGCCACCCAGCACCGATGATCGCGACGAGGGCAGCGACGCAGAGGACGCGGGCGACGAAGACGGGTCGACTGAGGGCGATACCGTCGACGGAGCCGAAGGCGCCGCCCCGCGTAAAAGGCGGCGGCGGAATCGTCGCTCACGGCGTGGGCGTGCCAGAAAGGATGGCACCGGCGAGGGCGGAGCCGAGGGCGGCACGGATACCGATGGAGCGTCCACGGGCGAGTCCACCGCCGGCAGTGGCGCCGACGTGCCGATGGCCGGAACCCCGCCCCGTTCGCTCCGCCGTGCTCCGAAAGAGGAGACCGACGCCGAGGGGTCGAGCCAACACGAGGGCGACGACGAAGGCGGCAACCCAGCGGCCGACGGCGACGAATCCGATCTCGACAGCGCCGCCCGCGCGCGGCGGCGTGGACGTCGTGGGCGCCGTGGTGGCGCGCGTCGGTCACGCGGGCGGCGGGACAAGGACGGCGGGGAGAGCGGCGGCGAAAGCGGCGGCGAAAGCGGCGGCGGCGAAGGGGAAAGCTGAGCTCTGCGCGGCGGCACGCACAGAGCACAGACAGCCAGCCGGAGGCATCAGACTGGGTATAGTGCTCAGACTTCAGCAAAGACAGTGCTCAACTCTGAGCACTATAAAAAGTCTGACGCCAGAACTCAGAACACGGAGCACTGAGCCATTCCACCCGCGCCCTATCCCCGAATCGCCTTCTCGATCCGCGCCGCCGTCTCTGGGCTCACCACCCGGAGCACGAAGTACACGACCGCGCCGATCAACACCACGCGGATCGCGAACCCCAGCAGCGTAAACAAGAGCGCGACCAGCGGTCCCAGCAGCCCGAACACCAACTTCAGGGCGACCAGGCCAAGCATGGCGATCAGGCCGATGGTAAATAGGGTTCGGAGCATGGTCTGCCTCTGGTCAAAGGGTGGGTGCTGGCCTCTACGTTCGCCATCCCGCAAAGTTTCCGTATAGCGATATTCCGGCTATTTCCTACTTGCTGGTTACTGGACTGTTTCCCGACACGTGACATCGGGCTACCTTCCCCAGTTCACGTCCCGGACCTCTCCGGGCCTTTCCCAGCAGAATATGGCCGAGCAGTTGGTGCAGATCATGGGACGCCACCGCCGCGAAGCGCTCCCCGAGCGAAAGCCGTCGTGGCTCAAGGTGAAGGCCCCCGGGGGCGCGAACTACGTGCGCCTCAAGCAGATGATGCAGGAGCTCGACCTGCACACCGTCTGCCAGGAGGCGCACTGCCCCAACATCGGCGAATGCTGGGAGCACGGCACCGCCACGTTCATGATTCTCGGCGACGTGTGCACGCGCAATTGCGCGTACTGCGCCGTCTCGCACGGCCGACCGCCCAAGTACGATATCGAAGAGCCCTCGCGCGTGGGTCAGGCCATCGCCGAACTCAACCTGCGGCATGCGGTCATCACATCGGTCGACCGCGACGATCTCCCCGACTTCGGCGCGTTCATCTTCGCCGAAACGATCCGGCAGATCCACCAGCGCCTTCCCGGCTGCTCCATCGAAGTGCTCGTCCCCGATTTCCAGGGCAACGAAGACTCCATCCGCACCGTCCTCGAAGCGCGCCCCGACATCTACAACCACAATACCGAAACGGTACCGCGCCTGTTCAAGAAAGCGCGCCCCGGCGGACGCTACGAGCGTGTGCTCGAGATCTTCCGCATTGCGAAGCGTGTCGCTCCCGCCATTCCCACCAAGACCGGCATCATTCTCGGCCTCGGCGAGACGAATCAAGAAGTCATCGAAGTCATGAAGGAGCTCCGCTCCGTCGACGTCGACATTCTGACGCTCGGCCAGTACCTCCGCCCGTCCGACGGCCACATCGAGCTCGATCGATACGTCACGCCGGAAGAGTTCCGCGAGCTGTATCTCGTGGGCATGCAGCTCGGCTTCAAGCACGTCGAGAGCGGTCCGCTCGTGCGCTCCAGCTATCACGCGTGGGAGCAAGTGCAAGCCGCAGGCGTGTAACCACCCAACACCCGTCCACTCCCCATGTCGACAGCCAAACCCAAGAAGAAGGGCGAGCCGGTGCGCGCCGATGTGAAAGCATCGGAAGGCACGTCGGCGGCCACGAATCGAGAGCTCCTGTACTCGATGCTGATGCAGCGCCGCTTCGAAGAGCGCTGCGCCGAGATGTATGCCATCGGTCGGATCGGCGGCTTCTGCCACCTGTACATCGGACAGGAAGCCATTTCCACCGGCGTGATTTCGCTGCTCCGTCCCGACGACTACATCATCACGACGTACCGTGATCACGGCCAGGCGCTGGCGCGCGGGATGACGCCGCGCGCCGTGATGTCGGAGCTGTTCGGGCGGCAGGACGGCTGCGCGAAGGGCAAGGGCGGCTCGATGCACATGTTCGACAAGCAGCTCGGCTTCCTGGGCGGCCACGGCATCGTGGGTGGGCACATTCCCATCGCCGCCGGCGTCGGCTTCGCGATCAAGTATCGTGGCGGCGATCAGGTCATCGTCTGCTTCATGGGTGAAGCCGCGGTCAACAACGGCGCGTTCCACGAAGCGCTCAATATGGCCGCGCTCTGGAAGCTGCCGTGCCTCTTTATCATCGAGAACAACCGCTACGGCATGGGCACCGCGCTCGAGCGCGCCTCGGCCATTCACGACATCTACAAGCGCGGCGCGTCGTACGACATGCCGCGTGACGTCGTCGACGGGCAGGATGTGCACGCCGTCCGCAAGGCGACCGAAGAAGCGATCGAACGCGCGCGCACCGACGGGACGCCCACGCTGCTGGAAATCCGCACCTACCGCTTCATGGGACACTCCATGTCCGACGCGGTCAGCGGCACGTACCGCACCAAGGAAGAGCTGGAGCAATACCTCAAGCGCGACCCCATCGCCCTGCACCGGCAGCGCATGGAAGAAGACGGCGAGATCACACCCGCCGATGTGGCGGCGATGGACGAGGAGATCAAGAAGATCGTGCAGGACAGCATCGACTTTGCTGAGCAGAGCCCGGAGTTGCCGCTCGAGGCGCTCATGGAAGACATCCTCGTCGAAACCACGAGCTGAGAGCCCAACGACCATGGCCGTGATCACGTACCGCGATGCGCTCAACATGGCGCTCCGCGAAGAAATGCACCGCGACGACCGTGTCTTCCTCATGGGTGAGGAAGTCGCCGTTTATCAGGGCGCATACAAAGTCTCGAAGGGACTGTTGCAGGAATTCGGTGAGATGCGCGTGGTCGACACGCCGATCACCGAACTCGGGTTCGCCGGCGTCGGCGTCGGCGCCGCGATGGCCGGCTTACGGCCGATCATCGAATTCATGACGTGGAACTTCGCGCTGCTGGCGATCGACCAGGTCGTCAACGCGGCCGCCAAGATGCTGTACATGTCGGGCGGGCAGTTCCCGATGCCGATGGTGTTCCGCGGCCCCAACGGCGCCGCGCTGCAGCTGGGCGCGCAGCACTCGCAGGCGTGGGAATCGTGGCTGGCGCACATCCCCGGCCTCAAGGTTGTGGCCCCCGCCACGCCGTACGATGCCAAGGGCCTCCTCAAGGCCGCCATCCGGGACGACAATCCGGTGTGCTTCCTCGAAGGCGAAATGCTGTACAACACGAAGGGCGAAGTGCCCGACGATGACTACATCGTGCCGATCGGCAAGGCGGAGCTCAAGCGCGAAGGCGAGCACGTCACACTGGTGTCGCACGGCAAGATGGTGCTGGTGGCCCTGCAGGCCGCCGACCAGATGGCGAAGGAAGGCATTACCTGCGACGTCGTCGACCTGCGCACGATCCGCCCGATGGACGTCGATGCCATCACCGCGTCGGTGAAGAAGACGAATCGGTGCGTCGTGGTGGAAGAAGGATGGGAAGTGTGCGGCGTCGGCGCACAGGTGGTGGACTACGTCCAGCGCCATTGCTTCGATCACCTCGATGCGCCGGTGCTCCGCGTGCATCAGGCCGATGCACCGATGCCGTACACCAAGAGTCTCGAAAAGGCCGCCAAGCCCGACTTGCCGAAGACGATCGCGGCAATCCGACAGGTTCTCTACCTCGACTGACCAGGCGATCATGGCAACGAAAGTGATGATGGAGGCGCTTTCTCCCACGATGGAGGAAGGACGCCTCGTGAAGTGGGTAAAGAACGTCGGTGACGCCGTGAAGACCGGCGACACGATCGGTGAAGTCGAGACCGACAAGGCGATCATGGAACTCGTGGCGCGCGGTGACGGCGTCTTGCGCGCGCAGCTCATCACCGAAGGCACCACGGCCAGCATCGGCGCGGTGATCGGGGTGATCGCGGGCGCCGACGAAGACATTGCGGCGCTCACCGGCGGTGCCGCGCCGGCTCCGGCCGCGGCCGCACCGGCGGCAACGCCAGCGGTGGCGCCAGCCGCCGCCGCGCCCACCGCCGCCCCCACGGCTGCAGACGCGGGACCGGCCGGCCCGGTACGGTCCTCGCCGCTCGCGCGGCGCATGGCTGCCGAAAAAGGGCTGAACATCGGCGCCATCCACGGCAGTGGACCGGGCGGCCGAGTGATCCGTCGCGATATCGAGGGCGCCGCCGCGGCGCCAGCCGCCGCGAGTGCAGCCAGCGCCGCACCGGCTGCCGCGTCGTCGAAGTCCGCACCGACCGCCGTGGCCACCGGCATGCAGATCGACGGCGAATTCAAGGACGTGGCCCTTACGCAGATGCGCAAAACGATCGCGCGTCGCCTGAGCGAGTCCATCGGCCCCGTCCCCACGTTCTACCTCACGTCGGAAATCGACATGACGAAGGTGGGACAGCTCCGCGAGCAGATGGTGGCGAACGGCGATCAGTACAAGGTCTCCGTGAACGACATCATCATCAAAGCCGTCGCCATCGCCCTCACTCGGCACCCCGAGTGCAACGCGCATTGGATGGGCGACGCCATCCGCTACTTCAGCGCCGCGCACGTCGGCATGGCGGTCGCGACGGATGACGGCCTGATCGTACCGGTGATCCGCGACGCGCAGCTCAAGGGGCTGGGACAGATCGGCAAGGAAGCGCGCGAACTCGCGAAGAAAGCCCGCGAGCGGAAGCTGCAGCCCGCCGAGTTCACGGGCAGCACCTTCTCCGTGTCCAACCTCGGCATGTTCGGCATCGATCAGTTCACCGCCATCATCAACCCGCCTGAAGCGGCGATTCTGGCGGTCGGCGCCACCGAAACGAAGCCGGTGTGGGAGAACGGCCAGTTCGTGCCGCGGCAACGGATGCGCGTCACGCTCAGCTGCGATCATCGCGTCATCGATGGCGCCGTCGGTGCGAGGTTCCTGCACACGCTGCGCGCCCTGCTCGAAGCCCCAATGATGATGCTCTTTTAGTCCGGCGGGCGCCGGTCCGCCACGCGGACCGTCACGCCGCCGCCGAGGGTATCACTGCTCTCACACGAACGCACCAGTCGCCTCGCGCGGTTGGTGCGTTCGGCGTTGTCAGTCGTCTCTTCCGCAGACCTCAACGCCGGGCTCATGCGACGATTCTCTCCGCGCTTCGTGCTGCTCTGTACCCTCTCGCTGCTCTCGGCCTGCGCCGGTGGCGATTCCGCAGCCGGCCCGACCGCTCCCCCGCCTCCGCCTCCGCCCGTCGCCGCGCCGATCCCGCCGGGTGTCCTCAGCCTCTCGGTGGCGGGGCTCCCCACTGGCACCAGTGCCGATATCGCGGTGGCTGGCGCGGCGTTCACGCGCGCAGCTGCGGGAACCGTGAGTTGGGTCGATGTGCCCGCCGGCCAGTACACCATCACCGTGCGTCCCGTGCGGACCGCCGAGGGAACCTTCACCGCCACGCCGGCCACCGTCACCGTGACGGTGGTGAGCGGGTCCACGCCGGCCATCGCCGCGATCACATATGCGCCGTTACCGTCAGCGCTCGACCTCACGATCTCCGGCGTGCCCGGTGGTGTCGATCCCCCCGTCACCGTGTCCGCGCCTGGTGGCGATGGCGTTGCCGTCACGGCATCGCGCGTCCTCACCAGTGCGAACGCGGGGCGATGGAAAGTCGCGGCCGGCACACTGCTGTCGGGGGGATTCCGTTATGCGCCCTCTCCTGCCGCCGTGGATACGCTCGTGCTCGCCGGCGACACCACCCGTGTGGCGGTGCGCTACGACCTCGCCAGCGGCGCACTGGCCGTTGCCCTCACCGGCCTGCCGGCGGGCCTTGCCGGCGCCGTGCAAGTCACTGGCCCGCAGGGATTTACCAAGACGGTGACGGCCACGGCCACCCTCACGGAGCTCACCCCGGGCGCCTACCAGGTGATCGCCGCGGCCGTGTCGGCAGGTGGGATTACGTACCGCCCGCGAGCCGATACGATACGCGTGACGGTGGCCGCGTCGTTGACGGCAGCGCCCGCTCCGGTGGCCTATCTCGCGCAGGTTGGGCGGGTGGTCGTCACGACGAGTGGTCTCCCTGCCGGCGCGGCGCCAGCCATGACGCTGACCCTGACCGGGAGCAACGTGGTGCGGACCCTCAGTGGCCCCGCCGCGTTCGACTCGCTGCCGGTGGGCAGCTACGCCCTGTCGGCCAGTCCGCTCACGGTGGCGGGGGTGCGCTACCTGCCAGCCACGGCCATCCAGAATCTCGCGGCCACGGTGGGCAATACGACCACCATCAACGTCGCCTTCGCGGCGGTACCGATCGTCGGCTCGATCGCGGTGGGGGTGGGCGCCCTTCCCACTGGCATCACGCCAACCTTCACCCTGACCGGCACCGGCGCACCGCGGTCGGCCAGTGGCGCCGGCACCGTGTCCTCCCTTGAAGTCGGCAACTGGACGGTCACCGCCAACGCGATCGTGAGCGGCACCACGACCTACACGCCGTCGCCCTCGTCGCAGAGCGTTGCGGTCACGGAGAACGCCACCGCAACGGTCAGCTTCTCGTATACGGCCGTCGTTGCCGCGAACTATGCGATCACGAACGTCTATCTCACCCAGGCGATCCAGAGGCTCGATAACTCGGTGGCGTTGGTGGCCGGTCGCGATGCGCTGCTTCGGGTGTTCGTCCGAGCCAACACCGCGAACACGGCGCGCCCCGACGTGCGCGTACGCCTCTACGACGGCGCCTCCCTGCTGCAGACGGCCACGATCGCGGCGCCGGAGCCCAGCGTTCGCACCGCACTCGCCGAAGGCACGCTGACGTCCACCTGGAACCTGCTGGTGCCGGGGGCAAACGTGCGCCCGACCACGCGCGTCCTCGTGGATCTCGACCCCGCACGCGCAATCACCGATGCCGACCGGAGCGACAATACCTGGCCCGCCAGCGGAACGCCGCAGAGCGTGAGCGTGAATACGGTGCCGCCCTTCACCGTGCGGTTCGTGCCCATCGTGGTGGGCGCGCTCACCGGCAACGTGACCGCCGGCAATCAGACGTCGTTCCTGTCGTCGGTGCAGCGGATGTTCCCGCTGAACACGGTGGCGTCCGACGTCCGGGCGCCGTTCACGTCGAGCGCCACGGATATCCAGAGCAATGACGGCAACGGACAGTGGCTCACGGTCTTGAGCGAGATCAACGCGCTGCGCACCACCGACGGTGCCCCGGCGACCACGCACTACTACGGCGTGCTCAAGGTGGCGTACACCAGCGGGGTGGCCGGCTACGGCTACGTGCCCGGCCGTGCCGCCGTGGGCTGGGATCACCTGCCCAGCGGCGATCGCGTAGCCGCGCACGAGTGGGGGCACAACTTCTCGCGGAACCACGCCCCCTGCGGCACCACGGGTGATGCCAGCTATCCCTACGCGGACGGGGTGATCAACCACTGGGGCTGGAACCGTCTGACCAACACGCTCGTGTCGCCAACGGCGACCGACGTCATGGGGTATTGCGGCAACCAATGGATCAGCGACTACAACTGGTCGGCCGTCATGCAGTACCGCAGCGCCTCCGGCGGTATCTCGTCACCCGCGGCCCCCGGTGAGGGGTTGCTGGTGTGGGGACGCGTGGTCAACGGGCAGATCCTTCTCGAACCGGCGTTCCGGGTAAACGCGCCCGTGAGTGCCGACGCGACGTCGGCCTCACATCGCCTCGAGTTGCTCGACGCCGACGGCGCCACCTTGCTCGACACCCCCATCGTCGCGCAGCAGGTGGACCACGCCACCGCCACCGACGAGCGGCAGTTCGCCGTGGTCGTGCCGTGGAGTACGACCCTCGAAGCGCGCCTCGCCGCCATCCGCGTGCGCGACGCCCGCTCCCCGCTCGCCGCCGTGGCGCGTCGGAGCGCTCGCATGACGGCGCCGGTCGCCGGTGGCACGCCCGTCGCGCCGCCGACGCCGGTCCAGGCCCAGATCGACCGCACCACCGATGGCCGGGCGCGTGTCACGTGGAACACGTCGGCCTATCCCATGGCCATGGTGCAGGACGCGTCGACCGGCGCCCTCATGGGTTTCGTGCGGCACTCGGGCGACGCGGTCGTGACCGGTGGACGGGCGGTCGACGTGATCTTCTCCGACGGGGTGCGGTCGGTTCGCCGGTAGCGCGTGTATTCCGCTACTTTTCTACCGCAGTTCCTAGAACCCGTCTATCCCCGACTATCATGGCTTTGTTCGACGTCATCATTCTTGGCGGCGGTCCCGCCGGCTACGTCTGCGCCATCCGCTGTGCCCAGCTGGGCATGCAGGTGGCCGTTATCGAACGCGAAGGGCTCGGTGGCACCTGCGTGCTGTGGGGCTGCATTCCGGCCAAGTCGCTGCTCGAGAGCGCCGGCCTCGCAGTGAAGCTCGGCAAGGCGGCCGAACACGGCATCACCATCGACGGCATCTCGCTCGACTTCGGGCCGGCCATGAAGCGCTCGCGCAGCATCAGCGCGCAGAACTCCAAGGGCGTCGAATTCCTGATGAAGAAGTACAAGGTCCATTCAATCCGCGGCGAAGGCATCCTCGAGAAGGGGAAGAAGGTCACCGTCACGCTCGCCGACGGCAAAAAGGAAACGCACGAGGCGAAGAAGGCGGTTGTGATCGCCACGGGCTCGCGCGTGAAGGGGCTGCCGCAAGCGGGGCTCGAACTCGACAAGCACGTGGTGCTCTCCAGCGACGACGTGCTGATCGCCGAGAAGGCGCCGGCATCCATGGTCGTGGTCGGTGCCGGCGCCGTCGGTGTGGAGTTTGCCGACGTGTTCTCGGCCTTCGGCACGAAGGTCACCATGGTGGAAGTCGCGCCCACGATCCTCCCCATCGAAGACGCCGATTGCAGCGCCGAACTCGCCAAGGCGTTCAAGAAGCGGAAGATCGAAGTGCTCACCGGCGCCAAGATCACCAGCACCAAGGTCACGAAGACGGGAGCCACCTTGGTGGTCGAGTCGGGCGGCACCACGCACACCCTCGAAGTCGAGAAGGTGCTGGTGGCCGCCGGCCGCGCCCCGAACGTCGAGAAGATCGGGCTCGAGACCGTCGGGATTGCGAAGTCGGAACGCGGCTTCGTGAAGATCAACGAGAAGTTCGAGACGAACGTCCCGGGCTACTACGCGATCGGCGACGTGTCGGGCAATCAGATGCTCGCGCACAAGGGATCACGCGAAGGACACGTGCTGGCCGACCTGCTGGGCGGCGAGCACCCGCATCTCGTGAACTACAACAACATTCCGAGCTGCACCTACTGCCACCCGGAAGTCGCCAGCATCGGACTCACGGAACAGGCGTGCAAGGACAAGAAGCTCGACTACAAGGTGGGCAAGTTCCCGTTCTCCGCGAACGGCCGCGCGCGCACCAGCGGTGAAACCGACGGCTTCGTGAAGATCATCCGTGACGCCAAGTACGGCGAAATCCTCGGCGCGCACATCGTGGGCGCCCATGCCACCGAAATGATTCACGAACTCGTCGTCGCCCGCGAAAACGAGTTCACGGTAGAAGAAATCGACCTCGCGATTCACGCCCATCCCACGCTCAGCGAAGCGATCGGTGAAGCGGTGCTGGACTCGATGGGGAAGATGCTGCACGCGTAACGGCGAAGTAGGGGGTAGGGAGTACGGAGTAGGGAGTACTTCCTACTCCCCACTCCCTACCCCTTACTTGCTTTTATGCAATTGTATCTCCTCGATCTCGGCCTCACCCCGTACGATGTGGCGTGGGGCATCCAGAAGCGCGCCGCAGCGGCGCGGATTTCCGGGGCGCTCGATCAGGATCTGCTGATTCTGGTGCAACATCCGCCAGTGGTCACGCTCGGCCGCAGTACCAAGCCCGGGCATCTGTTGGCCACGCCGGAGTACTTGGCCGCGAGCGGCGTGCAGCTGCGCGACGTGGAGCGCGGCGGTGACGTGACGATTCACGAACCGGGTCAGCTGGTGGCGTATCCCATCATCGACCTCAAGCGACACAAGCAGGACCTGCACTGGTACCTGCGGCAGGTGGAAGAGTCGATCATGGTGGCACTCCGCACCTTTGGACTCGAAACCGGTCGCGTGGCGGGACTCACCGGTGTCTGGCGGGAAGACGCCGGTGGTCGTCGCAAGTTGGCCAGTATCGGAGTGCACGCGAAGGACTGGGTGACCTGGCACGGGGTGGCGCTCAACGTGGAGAACGATCTCAGTACCTTCGCACACACGGTGCCCTGCGGGATCGATGGCGTCGCCATGAGCACCGTGGCACGCGAATGCGCGGCGGCCAACCGGCCCGTGCCGAGCGTTGCGCAGGTGCAGGAGGCGGTCACGGAAGGATTCGCCAGCGTCTTCACACTCACCGCGGCCCCCCTTCCCGTTCCGCTGTACGACCAGCTCGTCGGCGCCGACTGACCGCGACCGCGCTGTACCGTAACGAGGCGCGGCATCCTCAATGCTCTATCGCACGGCAAGACGGCGCAGTAGTGTCTCCATGGCGTACCTCGCAGTTGCGTGTATCACGAATTGCCCTGATCTCCCACCCTCAATACCCCCGTTCATGCAGAGACTACCGTCTCTTTTCCGCTCCTCGCTGCCGCGTGCGGCAGCCACGGCGCTGACCGGCCTGCTTCTCGCCGCCTGCAACGGCGACGACGGCCCCCGTCCCCCCTCGTCGGTGGCGGCCGTGGGCTCCACCAGCTTCACCGGTACGGTTGGGGAGCTCGTGGGAGATCCGCTCGTGGTGAAGGTGACCGACGACCGAGGTGCCGCGCTGGGCGGCATCGTGGTCACGTTCACCGTCGCCGAGGGCGGCGGATCCACGACCCCCGCGGTGGACACCACCGATAACACCGGCGCCGCGAGCACCCGCTGGCGGCTTGGTGGCACCACGGGGCAGCAGCGGGTGTCGGCCGCGATTTCCGGCGTCACGACCCAAGTCAACTTCACGGCCTCGGCATCCGCCGGTGCGCCGGCGTCGGTCGCGATTCAGGCCGGTGACAATCAAAGTGCCGTGGCGGGTGCCGCGGTCACTACCGCACCGGCGGTGCTGGTGCGTGATCGATTCAACAATCCGGTCAGCGGCACGTCGGTGTTTTTCAGCGTGTCGGCGGGCGGTGGCTCCGTTGCCGGCGCGGGTGCCACCACCAACGCCAGCGGTGTGGCAACGGTCGGCTCCTGGACCCTCGGCGCGACGACCGGGGCGAATCGCCTGACCGCGCTGGTCGTGGCGAACGGAGTGACGTCCAACCCTGTCACGTTCAACGCCACGGCCACCGCCGGAGCGCCAGCGGCACTTCAGGCGCAGGGATCCACCAGCCTCACCGCGACGGCAGGGGCACTCGTGTCGCCGGTTCCGTCGGTCCGCGTGGTCGACGCGGCGGGAAATCCGGTCAGCAATGTCACGGTCACCTTCACCGCTTCCAGCGGTTCAACGGTCGTCGGCGCCTCGAAGGTCACGAACAGCAACGGCCTCGCGACTCCCGATAGCTGGCAGGTCGGGGCGTCGCTCGGCAACTACACACTGACCGCGTCGGTCGGCACCGTGACCACGGTGTTTACCGCGACGGCACGCGCGGGTGCGGCGACCTCGCTCAGCATCTTCGCGGGAAACAATCAGACGGCCAGCGTCGGCCGTACGCTGCCGATCGATCCGGCCGTGCGGATCACCGATGCGCTGGGCAACCCGATCGCCGGACAGGAAGTCGTGTTTGAAGTGACCAGCGGCGGCGGAAGCGCGCTGGTACGCCGGCCGGTCACCGACGCGAATGGTGTGGCCACCGTTGGGGCGTGGACGCTCGGCGAGACGCCCGGGGCCAATACGCTTCGCGCCACCGCCACTGGGCTGTCGCTGGCCGGGAATCCGGCCACCTTCTCTGCCACCGCCACCGCTGGCGCGCCGGCCTCGATGTCCGCGTCTGGTGGTACGAGCCTGTCCGGCACCGCCGGATCGCTGGTCGCCGTGGCGCCGTCAGTGGTCGTTCGCGACAACCGCGGAAACCCGGTCTCCGGCGTGACGGTCACCTTCACCCCCGGCTTGAACAGTGGCTCGGTCACCGACGGTACCGCGCTGACCAATGCGCTGGGCGTGGCCACGGTGGGCAGTTGGCGTTTGGGCAATACGGCCGGCGCGCAGACACTCACGGCGTCGCTGGCCAACTTGCCGGACGTCGTGTTCACGGCCACCGCGAGCGCAGGTGTGGCCGCTGGTGTTCAGGTGGTTGGCGCGTCCATCCTGAGCGACCTTCCGGTCAACAGTTTCGTGACCGCGCTTCCGACGGTCCGCGTGGTCGACAGCAACGGGAATCCCGTGAGCGGTGCCACGGTCACGTTCGAGGTGGTCGATGGCGCTGGCGCGGCGCTTTCGGGCGCCACCAAGACCACGGGCGTTGATGGACTGGCGCAGCTCACGTCATGGCGCCTCGGCACCGCGGCAGGGTTGTACAGCGTGCAGGTACTCGTGGCGGGGCTCACACTCACCAGTGAGGTCACGTGGAGCGTGTCCGGTACGGCGCTGGCGGCGGCGCAGGTCGCTGTCAGTAGTGGATCTCTGCTCAGTCAGGCAGCCACCGCCTCGGCAGCCGTGGCGACCGTTCCGGTGGTCCGGGTTACGGATACCTACGGGAATGCGGTCGTCGGCGCGACGGTGACCTTCACCGTCGGAACCGGGACATCGACCGTGGGATCGCCCAGCGTCACGACCGACGCGTTGGGCTTTGCGAGTGTGGGCACGTGGACGATGGGTGCCGGCAGCGGCGCGCGTACGCTGATCGCCACCGTGACCGGGTCCGGCATCAGCGGCAATCCGATCACGTTCACCGCCACGGTCCCGTAGCGATCGGTTCTGCCGGAATCTGAGAGGCCCCGGTGAGCAGTGCTCACCGGGGCCTTTCGTTTGGTAGTCGAGCGACGACGCCCATCCAATGGCTCGCACCGGGACACGGCGCGAACGTACACTTCTCCACGGTGGCTATCCTTTCTAACTTCTACGGTGTCTGCCTGTTTCTGGATAGCACACGCGCGCCATCGGGCAGCGGTCGTGTGATTCCCCGCTCTCTTAAATCAACCATGACACGTTCATTTTTTCGCTCGTCCGCACTGATGGGCGGGTTATTGCTGTTGGCGTCGGCCTGTAGCGACCGCCAGGAAGTTGGTGAAAAGCTGCTCAAGCCCGTGCATGAGGGGATGCCGAAGGACTCGCTGGCGATGATCATCGGCAAGGGCCCACTTACCGCCGTGTACGCCGATACGCTCCGCCTGGAGAACGGCTTCCGCCGGAGCGTCTATTTTATCGATGGAAAGACGTACGAGGTGCTCTACTATCGCGAGGAGCCCGGCAACGTGACTGATCCCGTGCTGCAGAGCGTCGAGACGCCGATCGTGCTGATCGATGCCAAGGTGATGGGCTGGGGTTGGGCCTATTACGTGGAGGCGATGGAGCAGTACAAGTTGCCGTCGCCGTTGCGGGCAACCACGGACAGCGCTGGCGCCGCACAGCGTTAACGGGCGCTCGCGGATGACAACGAGGGGCCGGTGTCTTTGACACCGGCCCCTCGTTGTTTGTAGGAAAACGAAACGGCCCCAGCAATCTCTGCTGGGGCCGCTTTCACTGTACCGGTTACCGATCGGCCGGAGCCGCCACGAGGGCGACTCCGGCCGGTCAGGCAATTAGGCCGGCGGGATCACGTCGAACGCGCCACCGGTGAGCAGCACGCGGCCGCCCGTCGAGTGCACACCGACCGCAACCCACTCGCCCGATCCCAGTCCGCCCACAGACAGGCTGGAGAACGATTCGGCGCCCGAGCCGACCGAGCGCAGCACGTAGGTGTAGGCACGCTGCGAGTTGTTCTCGGCAACATACACACCGCAGCTCTGCGACGGGTTCGTGCACGGCGTGGCCGTTCCATCAACCGAGCCCGCGTATTCCCACGTGCTCGTCACACCGACCCGGTGGTAGAAGTCCACACGAGCGAACGGCGAGTTCGTGAGGTCGACGTTGCCGAAGGCGCGAGCCTTGAGGCCGCCGGCCGGGCTGTTGTAGCCCGAGACCGTCGTCGTGTCGAAGTTGAACGAGAGCAGGTTCGCGTTCTTCACGCTGCCGGCCGCGCCGTTGCCCCAACGGGTGGCGTCGAACGTGGTGATGCCGGTCAGGAACGTGGAGAAGCCGGTGTTCGAGAGACCACCGAAGTTCTGCGCGTACAGGCCGTGTGCACCCAGCGAGTCCACGGTCGGCGTCGCGCTGAGCGTGCCGTCGTTGTTCGTGTACTCGATGTTCGTGTACAGACGGACACCCGACGTGAACGGCGTGGACAGAGCCGTGAGCGAGTCACGCGTGATCACGTTGTTGAACGACGTGGCCGTCGTCGCGATCATCGGGAAGCCGAGCGACACGGTGTTCGAGCCACCGTTCGTGTAGCGAAGACGCAGGCCGTAACCCTGCGTTTCCACGGAGTCACGGAAGAAGCCCGTGAACGTGCCGGCGTAGCTGGCCGTGAGGCTGGTGATCAGCGCATCAGCGGTCGTCGTGAACGGCGCCGACTTCGCCAGCAGGACGCTGCGGATGTCCGACGTGGTCACGTTACCAGCTTCGTCACGCACGCGAGCGCGGTACGTGTAGTAGCCTTCGTTGCCGGCGACCGACGCCGTGATGTTCTGAAGCGTCGAGTAGCCATCGGCCGTGACCGAACCGTACGAACCGGCCATGGCGGCCATGAGGCAGTTCGGAGCGGTGATGAACGCGCCACCGGCGTTCGTCGCCGTCACGCCACCCACGGTCGGGTACGAACCGACGGCGCAAGCACCGGCGCGGTTCGTGGTGCTCATGCGGTTGGCACGCACCAGGTAGTGATCAGCCGCAGAAGCAAGCGTCGAGTTCAGACCCGAGCGCTCGTCGAGCGCTTCGATCTGGAACAGCGTGGAGTCACCAGCGGTCGTGTTGAGCACCGTGGCGTTGCCACGCGAGCCGGCCGAGTAGCGAACCTGCGGAGCCGTCTTGTCGACGCCGAAACGGCCCGAGAAGACCACGCCCGACGTCGCCGACACGGCGTTGCCGAGACGGTCCGTCGCGCGGTAGCGGAGCAGGTACACGTTGTTCGCCTGGCTGGAACCGCACTCCGGCACGTCGTTACCCGTACGAGCAACCGACCAGGTGTTCGTCGTGGAGTCCGTGTTCACGGGGCAGCCCGCATACTCGATCACGCGCGCGGTCGGGATACCGACACCCGAGTCCACCGGGGTCGTGATCACGCCGGCGGTGTCGAAGTTGAACGCGGCGTTCACCCAGCTGTTGTTCGAGCCGTTCTGGCTGTTGATGGCCAGCGCGGAGCCCGACTGCGGCGCCTGGTAGTCGGTGCGGATCGACGCCGGAGCGTTGACGGCCACCGTCGTGTTGGTCGACGTCAGGAAGTTACCGGCCGACACGTTGAGCGACACGTTGTTGTTGTCGATCGACGTGACCGTCGGCGTCGTCGCGGTGTTCGAGCGGCTGCAGGTGATCGTCTTCGTGCCCGTCGGCGCGGTGGCCGAGGTGCCGTAGGTAGCCGTCCACGGAGCGACGTCGGTACCCGTCGTGAAGCGAACCGTGTCCGCGTTCGCGGCGCGGCAGCCGTTCATGGTGACAACGGCCGTGCTGATCGTGCGACCAGCCGTGTAGAGGACCGGAACGACCGTGACCGAGCCGCGGCCGGCCGCAACCGGGCCGCCGTACCAGGCATCGCCGTTCGCGTCACGGGCGGTGTTCGTCGGCGCCGTGTGCGAGGCCGCGTAGCCGTCAACGTTGGTCAGGTTCAGCACCGCGAGGTTGCTGTTGGCCGAGCTGGAGCCCGTGGCCGACGTGGCCGTGGCGACGAGGGTCGTCTGGCCGTTGCGGAACAGCGTGCTCGCGCTCGAGAAGTCCGACGCAACCGTGAAGGCCGCCGTGTTCACGAGGAACGAGATCGCGCCCGACGCGGCACCCGACGAACCGAACAGCTGCTGCGCCACCGGCGTCTGGCCGACGGCCGGGCAGGTGGTGCCGGCCGCGCACGCGAAGAGCTGGACGCCCGACACGTTGTTGCCGTTGGTGGTCAGGTTCGTGGTGACCGTGATCTGGCCGTTCACGCTGTTGATGTCGACGGCCTGGAAGTTCAAGCCCGACGTGATGCTGGCGATCGAGAGCTGCGCCGACGGCGACACCGTGACGGCAACCGAGCCCGACAGCGTGGCAGCGGCGAAGTTCGCGTTCGCGGCCGACGTGGCCGAGACCGTGATGACGGCCGTGCCGGGAGCGACCGCGGTCACGAGACCGGTCGCGCTCACGTTGGCGATGGCCGGCGCGGTCGTGCCGTACGTGATGGCCGCGGCCGCCGCGCCCGCAGGCTGCTGCGCCGAGGCGACGAGCTGGGCCGTGGCGCCAGCCGACAGCGACAGCGTGGTCGGCGTGACGTTCAGCGACGTGAGGCCCGTGGGAAGCGCCGTCACCGTGATGGCGGCCGCCGACGTGAGCGTCGTGGTCGTGAAGCCCGTGCCCGTACCCGTGGCCGTCACCGTGATGGTGGCAACGCCGGGGGCGACCGCAGTCACCACACCAGCCGCCGTCACCGTGGCCACCGAGGCCGTCGACGAGGCGTACGTGTACGCCACCGTGACCGCCGACGCACCGCGGTTCACCGTCGGCACGATCGACACCGTCTGGTTCACCGGCACGCTGGCCGCGCTCGGCGAAACCACCAGGCCGCTGATCGCAGCAGCCGGAGCGGCCACCGAGACCGACGCCGCCGCCGACTGACCCGTCGACGCCGCCGCCGTGATCGTCGCGTTACCCGCGCCGATCGCGGTCACGCGGCAGGACGAACCAGACACCGTCGCCGTGGCGACCGTGGCCGAGCTCGACGTGCAGCTGGCAAGCGTCGGGGCGCCGGTGCTCGGGCCTCCCGAAATCTGCACAGCAAAATTCACCGCTTCGCCAATGTTCATGTTGGCCGAAGGCGGCGTGATGGAGAGCGTGATCGGCGCGGCCGGTGCCACAGGCACCGTCACGTCATCGCCGCAAGCACCCAGCGCCAAGGCGCCAAGGCTCAGGGCAACGATCGCCTTGTTCCGAGAAAAGAGTTGCATTCATCCCCCTCTTTCGAGGTCGTGGAGGTATCTGCCGTTCGTGAGGGTGGGTTGCCTCACCAACAACGTCTTGCTTTGGTAAGCGCGCGCCGCTTTGGCGACCGCTTCATCATGCGCCGTTCACAGAGGAGCAGGACGTGGCTCGGGGAGCGGCCGAATCAACATTCCTGTCGTGCAAAAACCATGATGCCCGAAGAACCGAACTACTGACCTGCTGGTCCTGCATCACGCGTCGCCAACCCAAGCGTCGGTTCCTCGTGACTCCTGCACGCGCGATCGCTCGCACGTTTCAAACGCATATCGGCAGGAAAAGGCGCGCGATCACCCCGAAGGATGATTCGCACACGTTTCCCGCCATCTTCAAGGCCCTAAGCTAGGGGTGGTCGGCCACACTAGTCAAGCATCCGCATCCGCCGGTTTCGGAAAACCGCTGTCACATTCCTGCGACAGACGACCCGCGAGCGCCGGTTTTCCACACCACGATCCCCCCACGCCCGCCCTCCGTTGGGCCAATAGCGGCATATCCCGACGTGGACGCCCCCGCCGCCGCGAACGTCACATCCTCGGCAGCCTGAGGCGCCGCCCGCTATGTAATATACGAGATGGCTGAGCCTCCCCGGATCCACGTCCCCGCTACCCGGGTCGTCCCCCCGCCCCCCCTGGCGGTGGAAGGGCCCGCGCTCAACGCGGCGCAGGCGGCCGCCGCCAGCCACGGCGACACCCCCCTCCTCATCGTGGCCGGAGCCGGCTCCGGCAAGACCCGGACACTCATTCATCGGGTCGCGCATCTTATAGGTAGAGGCGTGCCGGCCGGCCGCATCCTGCTCCTCACCTTCACCCGACGCGCCTCCCAGGAAATGCTGGGACGCTGCGAGCGACTGGTCGGCTCCGCCTCGCATCAGGTGCACGGCGGCACCTTCCACGGCGTCGCCCACCGTCTGCTGCGCCGCTTCGGACCGTCCGCTGGGCTCCCCGCCGACTTCACGATCCTCGATCAGGCCGATGCCTCAGACCTGATGGGGATCTCCCGCGCCGCCCTCGGCTACGCCGACCTGAAAAATGCGCCGCGCTCCGCGCCGCGCTTCCCGCGCGCCGAAACGCTGCAGTCGATCTACTCGCGACACGTCAACACCGAGCGCCCCATCGTAGACCTGCTCGGCGACCAGTGGCCGCATTTCCTCGCCTGGACCGGCGACATCGAGCGGCTCTTCGGCGATTACGTGAAGCGCAAGGCCGAACGGAATCTCCTCGACTACGACGACCTGCTCCTCTCGTGGGCGCTGCTGCTCGAACAGGTGCCGCCAATCGCTGATCAGATCCGCGCCCTCTACGATCACGTACTGGTCGACGAGTATCAGGATACCAATCCGCTGCAGTCGCGGATTCTCCGCGCGCTGTGCACCAACGGCAAGATCACCGTGGTCGGCGACGACGCGCAGAGCATCTACGCGTTCCGCGGCGCGACCATCCGCAATATTCTCGACTTCCCGCAGCAGTTTCCCGGCACGCAGATCGTCACGCTCGAACGCAATTATCGCTCGACGGCACCGATTCTCGACACGACCAACGCGCTCATCTCCCGCAGCCGCGAGCGCTACTCGAAGCAGCTCTGGACCGAGCGCACCGGTGGTGAGGCTCCGTGGCTCGTGACGGTGAAAGACGAACATGCCCAAACGGCGTTCGTCGTCGATCGCCTGCTCGAACTGCACGAGGAAGGGATCCCGCTGCGCGAGATCGCGGTGCTCTTCCGCGCCGGCTATCTCTCGGCCGATCTCGAAATCGAACTCGCCAACCGGCGCATTCCGTACGAGAAGTGGGGCGGCCTCAAGTTTCTCGAGGCGGCGCACATCAAGGACATACTCGCCTTTCTCCGCGTGCTGGAGAACCCGCGCGATGAGGTGAGCTGGTACCGCCTCCTGCGCCTGCTTCCCGGCGTCGGTGATGCCACCGCGCGTGCCGCCATTGACCTGCTGGCGCAACACGGATGGGAGCCGATGGCCCTGGGTGCCACCAAGGCGCCGTCGCGCGCCCGGTCGGCGCTCCAGACGTTGGCCGCCTTGCTGGATGGGATGCGACGGGTAGAGCGGAGCAACACGCCGCATTCGCCGGCCGAGAGTATCCGCTTGTGCCGGCATCTGTACGATCCGATTCTGCAGGGCACCTACGACGACGCCCCGCCGCGCATGGCGGACCTCGACCAGCTGGAAGTCATCGCGGCCGGCTACCCCGACCGGAGCACATTCCTGTCGGCGCTCGCCCTCGAGCCACCGTCGAACACGCAGGATCTCGCGGTGGGGAGCACCGATGAAGACGACGCGCTCATCTTGTCCACCGCGCATTCCGCGAAAGGCAAGGAGTGGGATGCGGTGTTCGTGATTCACGCCTCCGACGGTGTGTTCCCGATGGCCCGCTCGGCGAACGACGACGCCCAGATCGACGAAGAGCGGCGGCTCCTGTATGTGGCGATGACCCGCGCCCGCGACCAACTGTTCGTGACGTATCCGCTGCACAGCTATGCCACCCGCACCGGCGCCGACTTCGCGTACAGCCAGCTGTCCCGTTTTCTCGATCCCGGGGTACGCTCATCAATGCAGCGGGTGACCGTTGGCGAAGAGCTGCCCCCGCCCCTGCCGGCGCTGCGCGGCGACGCGCCCCCGCTCGACCTGCGCGCCCTCCTGCGAGGTCGCTTTCCCAGCACGTAAGGTGCCGCGCGGTTCACTGTCACGAGGACTCCGTGAGTTTCTTCCGTAATCTGTCGCTCGCCGCGGTGGTCGCGGTCATATCCGCCCCGATGGCCGGGGCCCAACGCGCCGCCTCCACGGCGCCGCGCGATTCGTTTGCCCTGCAGGCGGCGTTGCCGGTGGATGCCGCCGTGCGGATCGGCACCCTGCCGAACGGCATTCGCTACTACATCCGTCGCAACGCGAAGCCGGAACAGCGCGCCGAGCTGCGACTGGTCGTGAACGCCGGCTCCATACTGGAAGACGAGGATCAGCGCGGCCTCGCGCACTTCATCGAGCACATGGCGTTCAACGGCACGACGTCATTCGCCAAGAACGACATCGTGAAGTACCTCGAATCGATCGGCGTGCGCTTCGGCGCCGACCTGAACGCATTCACGAGCTTCGACGAAACCGTCTACATCCTCCCGGTCCCGACCGACAGCGCGGGGATTCTTGAGAAGAGCTTCCGGTTTCTCGGGGACGTGGCCACCGGCATTCTGTTCGACTCCACCGAGGTGGTCGCCGAACGTGGCGTGGTGTTGTCGGAATGGCGGAACGGATTGGGTGCCGGTGAGCGGATCCGCGACCAGCAATTCCCCGTGATCTTCCGCGGCTCGCGCTACGCCGACCGACTGCCGATCGGCCAGCCGGCAATTCTCGAACAGGCCAACCCGGCGCCCCTCAAGCGGTTCTGGCGTGACTGGTACCGTCCGGATCTCATGGCCGTGATGGCGGTCGGTGATGCCGACCCGACGCAGCTCGAGGCGCTGATACGCTCGACCTTCGGCGGGATCGCCCCGCGGACGGGAGCCCGCGCCCGCACCGTGGCCGCCGTGCCCACCCACGATTCCACCCTGATCTCCATCGCCACCGACAAGGAACTCAGCGGCTCGTCGGTGGGCGTGTTGTGGAAGAGCACGGGGCGCACCACCCGCACGGTGGGCGACCTGCGGCAGGATCTGATGGAGCGCCTGTACGACCAGATGCTGAACCAGCGGTTCAGTGAGCTCGCGCTGAAGCCCGAGGCGCCGTTTGTCGGTGCCGGTGCCGGCGGCGGCAGTTTTGTGCGCAACAGCGAGTACTACTCGCTCGATGCGCGGGCCAAGGAGGGTCGGCTGCTGGAATCGTTGCAGGCACTGCTCACGGAGGCCGAGCGCGTGCGTCGACATGGGTTTCTGGTCACGGAACTCGAGCGCGCGAAGATCAATACGCTCCGCGGCTACGAACGCGCCTATCAGGAGCGCGACAAGACGCCGTCGGATGTCTTCGTCGATGAGTACATCGACCATTTCCTACAGGGCGAGGCGATTCCCGGCATCGCCTTCGAGTATGCCGCCATACAGCGCCTGCTGCCCACGATCACCACTGCGGACGTGAATGCGCTCGGCGCCTCCCGCGTGGGCGAGGCGAATCGGGTGGTGACCGTGAGCCTCCCCGAGAAAGACGGGCTGACGGTGCCCACCGAGGCCGAGATCCGCGCGCTGTTCGGCACGGTGAACGCCGCCCCGATCACGCCGTGGGTGGAAACGGTCACGGCGGGGGCGCTGGTCGCCAAGGCGCCGACGGCCGGTCGTGTGGTCAGTGAGCAGAACACCGAATCGCTCAACCTCACGCAGTGGACGCTCTCAAACGGGATCACGGTGTTCGTGAAGCCCACCGACTTCACCGCCGATCAGATCGTCATGTCGGGGTGGAGCCCCGGTGGCGCCAGTCTCGTGGCCGACAAAGACGTATTCAAGACCTCGCTGGCGACCACCGTGATCGAGCGCGGCGGCGTGGGCGACTATTCGATCATCGACTTGAACAAGAAGCTCACCGGCAAGGTGGCCACGGCCTCGGCGGTGATTTCCGATCTCAGTGAAGGGGTCAGCGGGCGGGCGTCCCCGAAGGATCTCGAGACGATGCTGCAGCTCACGTGGCTGCGCCTCACCGCACCGCGGGCCGATACCTCGGCGTTCAAGGCGCTGCTGCAGCAGTTCGATCAGGTGCTCAAGAACAAGGATGCCAATCCGGCTGCGGTGTTCAGCGATACGGTGCAGATGACGCTGGCCGGCGGTCATCCGCGGGTGCGCCCGCTCTCGGTCGAGATGCTGCAGGAGCTCAACCTCGACGAGATGCTGGCGATCTATCGCGATCGCTTCGCCGATCTGGGGGACTTCACGTTCCTGTTCGTGGGCAACGTGGATCTCGCGGTGTTGAAGCCGTTGGTGGAGCAGTGGCTCGCCCCACTGCCGGCGGCCGGCCGCAAGGAAACGTTCAAGGACGTCGGCCCCAGGCTGTTCACGGGGCAGATCGACAAGACGGTGCGCAAGGGGATTGCCCCGCAGAGCCAGACGGCGATTCTCATTGCCGGGGCGGCCCCGTGGAGCCGCGACGAGGCGTATCTGCTCGCGTCGGTCGGCGAAGTGCTCGAGATGCGCCTGCTGGACCGTCTCCGCGAAGCGTTGGGGGGCACGTACTCGGTGTCGGTGAGCGCGCAGTTCTCGCGTACGCCGCGGCAGGAGTGGCAGCTCGTGATCGGCTACGGCTCGGCACCGGAGCAGGCGGAGTCGATGTTCGCCGCCGTGCAGCAGGAGCTCGATTCGCTGCGTCGGGTGCCGCCGAGTGCCGCCGAAGTGGAGCGGGTACGCGAACAGCAGCGTCGCGAGCTGGAAGTGGCCCGCAAGCAAAACGGCTACTGGCTGAGCACGATCCGTAACCGTCTCGAGAACGGTGATGCGCTTGGCACCATCGGCACTGAAGAGCCGATGATCGCCGGACTCACCGCCGAGACGCTGGCGGCGGCGGCGAAGCGGTACCTCACCGACGCGAATCGCGCGCGGTTTGTGCTGCTTCCTGAAGGGCGATGATGCGCACGATCGCGCGCTTCAGATCGCGTCCTTCGGCCACATATACCGAGTCGAAGCGGTCGAGGCGTTCGGCGTACACGCGTCGCGAGAGCAGGACGGCGTTGTTGAGTTTCACCTTCTGCGCCCATCCAACGGGATAGGTACGGAGCAGCGGTCCGATGCTGTCCACCAGGCGCGTGCGGGCGCGCGCGTACACGCGATCGCGCGCCGCGATGCGCTCGGTGCTGGCGGAGTCGGGGAGCGCGGCGAAGACCTGCTCGACGTCGTTCGACGTGCGCTCCCAGAACGCCCCCAGCAACCGGTCGTCGTACCACTCGTCTTCCGCCCGACGCAACAACGCCGAGTCGCCGCGGGCGCGAAAAAAGTGCTCCGCGCCACGGCCGCCGACGAACGTGGCGAAGGACTCGTTGAACGACACCGCGCCCTTGGCGAAGAAGGTGTTGTGCAGCAGCTCGTGCAGGATCGTATTGACGAGGGTAACCGAATCTGCCTTCACGGTGGTGCTGACCAGCGGATCATTGAACCAACCGAGGGTACTGAACGCCGATGACGGCCCGACGGTCACGTCAAAGCCGTCGCTGCGCAGTGTTTCGGCGGTGCGCAACGCGCCGGGAAAGTCGAAAAACCCCTTATAGGGGAAGCTGCCCACCACGGGAAACCACCAGGTTTTCCGCGCGAGCCGGTCGCGATAGGCGGCGGTGACGACCAGCACCAACGTGTCGCGGTCGAGCTGGGAATAGGCGGTGAAACTCTTGCGGGCGGTGAGCGCCAGCGAGTCGATGGCGAACCGACGCGCCTCCTGCACCAGCCGGAGCTTGGCCCGCAATGCCGGATCGGTGGCTGAATCGGCGACCAGCCGTGTGATGGGTTGGCGCCGCGACAGGATCCGCGCCTCCTCGTAGGCGGCGCGGGAGATGTAGCACCCGGTGGGGGTAATCCCGAGCACCACGGCCAGCAAGACGGCGGTCACCCCGGTGACGCGGCGCATCACGCGCCATGACATCCGCCGGTGCGGCATCCGGCCGCGCTTGTCAATCCCGTGTTGCTCGCTGCCCGGCTCGGCTATCATTCTCGGTCCATGTCGTTCGTTCATCTGCACTGCCACTCCGAGTATTCGCTCCTCGACGGCGCGAATCGTATCGATGATCTGATCAAACGCGCACAGCATTACGAAATGCCGGCGCTGGCGATCACCGATCACGGTAACATGCATGCTGCCTGGGATTTCCAGGAGAAGGCGCGCAAGGCGGGCGTGAAGCCCATCATGGGGATGGAAGCCTACGTGGCGCCGGGTGACCGTCGCACGCGCGGACGGCCGGGGCCGGGTCAGAAGCCGTACTACCACCTGGTGCTGCTGGCCCGCGATCTCGTGGGCTACAAGAATCTGGTCAAGCTGTCGTCGTTGGGGTACACCGAAGGCTTCTACACGAAGCCGCGTATCGACCGCGAGCTGCTGGCCAAGCACTCCGAAGGGCTGATTGTCTCGTCGGCGTGTCTGGCGGGTGAAGTGGCCGGTCACCTGATGGAAGACCGCATGGATGCCGCGCGTGAAGCGGCCGCGTGGTATGCCGAGCTGTTCAAGGACCGCTACTACCTCGAAGTGCAGGCGCACACCAGCGAAGGCCAGGCGAAGCTCAACGCCAAGATCCTGTCGCTGGGTGACGAGCTCGGGCTTCCGGTGATCGCCACGAACGATGCGCACTTCCTGAAGCACGAGGATCACGACGCACACGACGTGCTGCTGTGCATCGGCCTCGGCAAGGATCGCAACGACCGCGATCGCATGAAGTACGACGACGGGTTGTACTTCAAGCCGCCGAACGAGATCCGCCCGTTTTTCCCGGGGCGCGAAGATGTGCTCACGAATACGCTGGCGATCGCGGATTCGGTGGACGTGCAGTTCGCCAAGAAGTACTACGTGCCGTCGTTCCCGCTGCCGCCCGGCGTCGAGACCGAGAACGAGTACCTCGTGCGACTCTCCACCGACGGCGCGAAGGAGCGCTACGGCGACCCGCTCCCGGCGCACGTGCAGGAGCGGCTCGACTACGAGTTGGGCGTCATCACGAAGACCGGGTACGCGGGCTACTTCCTGATCACCGCCGATTTCATCAAGGCAGCGCGCGACCGTGGCATTCCGGTGGGCCCCGGCCGCGGTTCGGCGGCCGGCTCACTGGTGGCGTATGCCACGCGGATCACCGACGTGTGTCCGCTCGAGTTCGACCTGCTCTTCGAACGCTTCCTGAATCCCGAGCGCGTGTCGATGCCCGACGTCGACGTCGACTTCTGCTTCGAGCGACGCGGGGAAGTGATCGAGTACGTGCGGCAGAAGTACGGCAAGGATTCGGTGGGGCAGATCGTCACGTTCGGGACCATGAAGTCGCGTGCCGCCGTGAAAGACGTGGGGCGTACGCTTGGCTTCACCCCGGGCGAAACCGACGCGCTGGCGAAGCTGATTCCGAATGCCCCGAACTTCTCGCTCACGGTCAAGGAAGCGATCGAGCAGGTGCCGGAAGTGAAGGCGTTCTACCAGAACGAACCGCGCTACACGCAGCTGCTCGACTTCGCGATTTCGCTGGAAGGGCTGTCACGCCACACCGGCGTGCATGCGGCCGGCGTGGTCATCGCGCCCGGGCCGCTCGACGAGTTCGTGCCGATCTGCACGCAGGCCTCGAAGGGCGCGGGTGGCAGCGGTGATGACGAGCGGGTGATCGTAACGCAGTACGACATGACGGCGCTCGAGAAGGCCGGCATGCTCAAGATGGACTTCCTCGGACTCACCACGCTGACGGTGATCAGCGACACGCTGGCCAGCATCAGGCAGCGCAGTGGGCAGACGGTCGTGCTCGAGGAGCGCGGCTTCACGGACGAGAAGACTTATCAGCTCCTGCGTGCCGGCCGGACCGGCGGCGTGTTCCAGTTCGAATCGCCACTCGCGACCGACGTGCTGAAGCGCATGCGGTGCGACCGGTTCGATGACTTGGTTGCGTCGAACGCCCTGCTCCGTCCGGGTCCGCTCGACGCGGGCATGCACAACGTGTACATCCGGCGCAAGCGCGGCGAAGAGCCCACGGTGTACGCGCTCCCCGAGCTGGAGCCGATTCTCTCGAACACGTACGGCGTCATCACCTATCAGGAACAGGTGATGCGTCTGGCGCAGGTGCTGGCGGGGATCTCGCTGGCCGAAGCGGACGTCCTGCGAAAGGCCGTGGGCAAGAAGGACGCGGAGCTGATCAAGAAGGAGCTCGGCAAGTTCGTGACGAAGGCGGTCGCGAAGGGGTACGATCCGAAGATCATCGATGAGCTCTCGGGGCAGATCGAAACATTCGGCCGCTACGGCTTCAACAAGTCGCACTCGGTCGCCTACTCGGTCGTCGCGTACCATACGGCATTCCTGAAGGCGCACCATCCGGCCGAGTTCATGGCCGCGTTGCTGTCGTCGAACATCGGGAAGACCGAAGAAGTCATCAAGTACATCGCCGAAGCGCGCGAAATGCAGATCGACGTGCTCGCGCCCGACGTCAACGAGTCGGGGTGGCGCTTCACGGTGGTGGGCGACAAGCGGGTGCGCTTTGGGCTGGGCGCCATCCGGAACGTGGGGCGCGGAGCCATCGACTCGCTGATCGCGGCCCGTGAGGACGGCCCCTTCACCACGCTGTACGACCTGTGTTCCCGCGTCGACCTCCGCGTCTGCAACAAGCGCGTGTTCGAGGCGCTGATCGCCGCCGGGGCCTGCGACGGTCTGGGCGGGCACCGGGCGCAGCTGCTGGCGGCGCTCGATCACGCCATCAACGAGGCATCACTCCGACAGGAGGAGGCAGCCAAGGGGCAGGTGTCGCTCTTCGGTGACCTGCTGGGTGGTGATGTCGACGACGCCCCGGGGTCGGCCAACGGCGGCTCGCCGCCTCCGCTGCCCTCGGTACCCGTGTGGAGCGAGAGCGAGCGGCTCACGCGCGAAAAGGAGCTGCTCGGGTTCTACATTTCCGGGCATCCGCTGGAGCCATACCGAACAGAGTGCGAACTGTTTGCCAGCAGCACCGTGGCCCAGCTGGGCAACTGGACGGGCGATGCGGTCACGATCGGTGTGGTGATCACGGCGATCAAGAAGCAGATTTCCAAACGGTCGGGTGCTGAGTTCGCCCGGTTGACAGTTGAGGATTTTTCCGGATCTTCCGAAGTGCTGGTCTTCCCGGAGGCGTGGGCGGTGATCGCCGAACGTGTCCGGCCCGATGTGCCGCTCCTGCTCAAGGGGGGCTATTCGCGGAAGGATCAGGGCGTCGAGAATGCCACGTTCATCGTGGACACGGTCACGCGCTTCGCGGAAGTGCGGGCCAACGGTGAGCTGGCGGTTGCAATCGACTTGAGTCGGGAGCTGGATCTGGCTCCCGGCGTGATGGACGACGTACGGGCGAGTGTCGAGGCGCATGAAGGCTCGGCTCCG